>DTVJ01000126.1 GCA_012963565.1 Piscirickettsiaceae bacterium | reverse complement strand
TGCCAACCTCAATAGCACAAATGGAAGATCTACTCGATATTGACTGATTTCCCTCTAAGGAGAGTTAAAAAACCAACTGATAGCTAGCAGCAGTTATGCCGACTATTTTCAACAATACATGACAATGCAAATGGGCATGATAGTGATAAGTTCACCAATAAATCCATCTCAAGAAATAGACATGACTAGTTATTGTGACGATATTGATAAAGTAGGGTTGGTGTCAATAAGGTGTGTTGACTATGACTATGAACGTTCTTTATACTGAGAAATTCAAAAATATTTTGCTACCTGTTTTGTAATTACTATTTATTTGTTGCAGAGATTTATAAGATAAGGTATATTCGAAAATACAGTTCATAAAAACCTACCTTTTTGACAGGTTCATTAAAAACTGTTAGATAGCAACAATTTTTTCAAACAAAAAAGAGGGGAAATAAATACAATGAAAACTAAAAAAATAATACTAGCATCTTGTGGTGTGGCTTTATTATCAGGTTGTACTGTAACAGAAGTCCATGATGATATTACCAGTGCTTTTACCAATACAGATTCTAGTAACACAGGTTCGGCAGGATTTGAATATGCAGGGAGCTTAGATGGAAATATCGTTCCAAATACTTTAATGCGTTTTGATGTCTTAAGATATGTTGTTGAAATTGCTAAGAGAAAGAAAGATGAGTGGTTATCAAGAGAATCTTCTGTAGCACCATTTACTATGGCAAAACCAGTTCAAGTAAAAGATACAACTATGTATTCTAATGTAGTAAAGGATGAATTTGAAACCAATGCTTCATTTGAAGGAAGAACGACAGCTCAAAATAAGAACAAAGCGAGCAGGGCACAATCATTAAGCCAACAGTATCAAGAACAACTTAGCCAATATAATAAATCTCTTAAAGATTATAAGTCTAGTTTAGCAAAAGAAAAATCTCAAAGATTAGCAATTGTAGATGGTGTTTATAAGGACTATGTTGAAAAGACGATTGAGGAGATTTTCGGAGCACCATTTGTAAAAGATTTGACTTATAGTGCCGATTTACAACAGTTCACTGCAACACTATATTCTCAGCTTGCTAACTTTAGTAGAAGCATTACTATTGACGTTCCAATTAGCGTAGCACGTGATTTTAAAGTTAATTCAATACACCTTAAGCCAGATATGAAATTTGAATTAAATGAAAGGAATGATTCTTTGTATATAGCTGATATTAGTGTTAGCTATAAGGATAAAACTTACCCTGCTAGAATCAGTAAGAGTACGTTTAAACTTGAGAAAAATTCAAAAATTAATCAACAACTTACAGTTGCAAGTCAAACTGTAATTGCAGTTGAAAGGGAGATTGAATAAACAAATCTGAATTAATCGATGCAATTTACTACTTTCTCGCCACAACTGACGCTATTAGTGCAATAGGGATATTGAAGACAGTATGGTAAGTACTGATAAGTGTTAGTGGTGGAGATGGCGTACATCAAACTACACTTGTAAGTTATTGATTTTTAATTAAAAATCAGTTAGTTACAATGCAATATGTACACTTCTATGTACACTTTTTACAAAAAACAACTTTTACAAAATCGACTATTTGGCTGCTAAATAACTGCAACAAATAAAATTATACAGACTTTTTCAGTAGACATAAATACTTGCAAATTTATAGTAAATACACCGTGTATTTACTTGATAAAAAGCAACCAGCAGATTTTATCGTAGTAGAGTTTTTCTATGCTTATAGCACT
>DTVJ01000125.1 GCA_012963565.1 Piscirickettsiaceae bacterium | reverse complement strand
CGACTTCCAGCATGTCATGCTGGCACTCTAACCAACTGAGTTACGCGACTAAAAAAAAGAAATTATACTAGGGATGTGTTACTAGAAACAACTGCGAATAATTTTTTGAATATCGCTAGCTGCTTGATAGGGATTGTCAGCATTTTTAATTGGTCGGCCAACCACAATATAATCTGAACCAGACTTAAATGCCGTAGCTACATCAACCACACGTTTTTGGTCGTCATCATTCGCCACTGGACGAATACCTGGTGTGACTGCAATTAACTTGTTGTCAACGTATTCTCGTAGAAATGGCACTTCAAGACCTGACGAAACCACGCCATCACAGCCCGCTTCAAAGGCGCGCTTAGCACGTGAAATCACTAGATCTTGCACGTCACAATCAAAACCCAAATCATCCAAATCACCACGATCAAGGCTGGTCAAAGCAGTTACTGCAAGAATTTTAAGGTTACCTTTATTCTCAGCGGCCTTTTCCATCAGTGCTTGGTTGCCGTGAATGGTGGCAAAAGTTGCACCATATTGACTGAGTCTAGCAATAGTTCTACCAACAGTTTCTGGAACATCAAAGAATTTAAGATCAACAAATACTTTTTTGTCTTTAGCAAGTAGCCAGTCCATTAATTCAAAATACTGGCCAGTCATCAACAGCTCCATGCCAATCTTATAAAAATTAACGCTGTCATCTAATTGATCAACCAAGGCTTTTGCCTGATCTACCTCTGGAACGTCCAATGCAAAAATTAATCTATCTTCTATGTTGATGTCTTTCATTGTAATCCTTAAAAAATACTACTGCCAGAGCCAGAATAACCATTTTCATGAGCTTTTTTAACCCAGTACTTTGATTGTTCAATGTCTTTTTCTACGCCTTTAGCCAGTGCATAAAAAATGCCTAAATTATACTGTGCTTTTGCGTACTCTTGATCGGCAGATTTTTGATACCAGGCAAATGCCTGATTAAGGTCTTTATCTATACCCATACCCAGTTCATACATCAAACCCAGTTTGTACTGAGCCTGTGAATCTCCTTGATGGGCAAGATCAATCACTATTTGTGAGTTAGAATCTTGTGTCACAAGTGATTGCTATTCAGGTGATACTCTTACTCTTACCTTGATAGATGTGCCAACAGGTTTGATTTCCGTAGTGCCAGTAAAGGTACGACCATCATAACTATACTTAACCAAGTAATTACTTAAACGACGCTCAAAATCATTACGATATTTAGTTTCACAAACTTCTCTAGTAACTACACGACCAGTTTTAGATTTGGCCAAGTCATCATCATGTGCTATTGATGCACCTAACAAAGCACCTGCTATTGTTGCAGCGTCTTTACCTTTGCCTTTACCAAATTGACGACCAACAAGGCCACCTAAAAGACCACCCATTATCTCAGGGGTTGCAGAGTCATTACCCCCCTGTCTTTGGTAAAACTCTTGAATATAACAGTCTTGATAGGGCTCGCGAATAGTGTGGGTTCGATAAACATCTTCAACAGAGATTATTTCTGCATAATCAGTGTAACTGCCTGCGAATGTCATTTGCGTTGCCAGTAATAATGGTAATAATATCAAATTTTGTTTCTTCATATTAACGCTCCATGTTTATAGATAATGTAATATGATTATATACTTAACTCTTATTTTGTTCGATGAATTCAGCCAATAATAACACCCTCTTTTACGTCCATGACCCAATGTGTTCATGGTGCTGGGGTTTTGATAAAACTTGGAG
>DTVJ01000124.1 GCA_012963565.1 Piscirickettsiaceae bacterium | reverse complement strand
TTCTTCAAAATCGTCTAAACGAACAAATTGATATAAGGCGCAAACAGTAAACATGTCTCTTTATTTAAGTGAATGTTCCTATTTTACTGTATTGCAATAATATCAATGTCTAAATAGGGACTTATTTAATTGTCATGACTAATGTCAAGAATACATCAAAGGCAAACCCGTATAATATTCATCTTTAAATAATTCATTATTTACGTGCTCGATTCGATTCAATCTCCTCAAGATATTAAACAACTGGATTTAGATCAGTTGCAATCTTTAGCAGATGAAATACGTATATTCTTAATCGATAATATTCAAAGAACTGGTGGTCATTTAGCGCCTAATCTTGGCACGGTAGAGTTGATTATTGCCATGCACTATGTATTTGACACACCGAATGACAGCTTTGTGTTTGATGTAGGACATCAAGCCTACACGCACAAAATCTTAACCGGGCGTCTAGATAAAATGCATACACTGAGAAAAAAAGGTGGTCTTAGTGGTTTTACCAAGATGAGTGAAAGTGAGTATGATGCCTTTGGTGCTGGACACTCATCCACCTCAATCAGTAGTGCGCTAGGGATTGCCATTGCCAATCAAATTAACATGACTGATCATAAATCCATTGCAGTGATTGGTGATGGTG
Source organism: Piscirickettsiaceae bacterium (assembly GCA_012963565.1). Taxonomy (GTDB): domain Bacteria; phylum Pseudomonadota; class Gammaproteobacteria; order PS1; family Pseudothioglobaceae; genus Thioglobus_C. The sequence goes on along the minus strand of DTVJ01000124.1, from coordinate 1,108 downwards.
CGCTCACTGGAGGCATGTCTTTTGAGGCTCTTAATCATGCGGGAGATTCAGATGCTGACCTACTCATTATCCTAAATGATAATGACATGAGCATCTCTAAAAATGTCGGTGCCATGAACAAATACCTCACCAAACTCATCTCTGGCAAGGTGTATTCAACTATGAAATCAACATCTTTGAAATTTTTAGAAAAAATGCCAAAGATTCATGGATTTGCCAAGCGTTCAGAAGAGCACCTTAAGGGCATGATGTTGCCCAGTACTTTGTTTGAAGAATTAGGAGTTGATTACTTTGGTCCGATTAACGGGCACGATCTGCCTATGCTGGTTAAAACACTACAGAATTTAAAACAACTAAAAATGCCACGCCTATTGCATATTATTACCAAAAAAGGCTATGGTTTAGAGACAGCAGAAAATGACCCTTGTAAATTTCACGGTGTCGCGCCAGCATCAGCGAGTGGCTCTACTCTACCGAGCTATAGTGAGATTTTTGGTCAGTGGCTACTAGATACTGCCGCTAACGATCAAAAACTGATAGCCATTACTCCAGCTATGTGTACCGGCTCTGGTATGAGTGAATTTGAAATACAATTCCCTAATCAATATTTTGATGTCGGTATTGCCGAACAACATGCCATCACTTTTGCGGGTGGTTTAGCTACTAAAGGCTTAAAACCAGTAGTTGCCATTTATTCAACCTTTCTACAACGTGGCTATGATCAGTTGATTCATGACATTGCTCTACAGAATTTAAATGTTGTATTTGCCATTGATCGAGCGGGACTAGTCGGCGCTGATGGTGCAACACATGCAGGCAGCTTTGATTTAAGTTTTTTAAGGTGTATTCCTAATTTGGTGATTATGGCACCTAGTAACGCCATAGATATGTATCAAATGCTAAATACTGCCTATACTAACCAAGGCCCTATCTGTGTGCGCTACCCAAGAGGAACTCCTCTTCACCAGGACTACGCTTCTAACAAAACCTTAGAGATTGGAAAAGCAAGCATTGTTAGAGTTGGAAGTAAAATTGCAATTTTCTCTTTTGGTGCAACACTCGAACAAGCACTGATAGCGGCTGAAGAATTAGATGCAACTGTGGTCGA
>DTVJ01000123.1:3818-7124 GCA_012963565.1 Piscirickettsiaceae bacterium | reverse complement strand
GGTTATGAGCCCGACGAGCTACCGAACTGCTCCACCCCGCACTAAAGGCGGCAATGTTACGCTCTTGTAATGTAATTGTCCAGTAAAAATCTAAGTTATTTCAATGACTTTGCCAAGATCAAAGTTAACCTTCAAAGGTCAGATTTTTCAACAAAGCTAGCACCATGAACTTTAACTGTATAGCCTTGCGCTAACAAATGTTTAACGTAAAGCTTATTATAGGTAAAGAAAAATACAATATTTGCCAACCCCAATGTCAAGATACACAAAGGCATCATTAAAGCCACTGACTTCCAGTCACGGCGATAAATTGCTGGACAGAAAAACAAACACAAAGATGTCCATGAGAAGCCCACGGGTGCGTGTTTCATCTCTCCTGTTTTAGCATTCTCTAACGTGAGTGTTGTGTAAGCCAAATGTATTATTCTCCTCAGAATAAGTCATTGTACCAATTTTTTTCATATTTATCATGGCTTTAACAAGTAGAGAAGTTAATTTATAATACACATCATGAAAACCACCAAAATCGCCGTGTTGATGGATGATATTGCCAATATCAATCCAAAAAAGGATTCTTCACTAGCCATGATGTTAGAAGCTTCACGCCGTGGCTGGGGAATTCACACCTTTGATACCACCGATTTGTTTGTAGAAAAAGGCAAAGTTTTTGCCTATGCATCGAAAACCACGGTTGTTGATGATCTGAACACTTGGTTTAAAAAAGAACCCAGTGATGTTGTCGAACTCACTAAATTTGATGTTATCTTGATGCGTAAAGATCCACCATTTAATATGGATTATATTTACGCCACTTACCTGCTTGAACAAGCTGAAAATGCGGGAGTGTTGGTTGTCAATAGGCCGCAGTCTTTGAGGGATGCTAACGAGAAATTATTTGCACTTCACTTTGCCCACTGTATACCTCAAACACTGGTCAGTACTAATCAAAATCAAATTAAAACTTTCATCAAAACTCAACAAACCGTTGTGGTCAAACCACTTGACGGCATGGGCGGTGCTGACATCTTCAAACTAGCACAGGGTGACAGTAACATCAATGAAGTATTGGATTATTTAACCCATCGGGGTACGCGTCAAATCATTGCTCAAGAATTCTTAAACGAAATTGAGAAAGGTGATAAGCGCATTCTCTTGATCAATGGAAAGCCAATTGATTACGCCTTGGCACGTATGCCAGCAGAAGGTAGCTTCAAAGGTAATTTAGCAGCTGGTGCAACGGGTATTGGCCAACCACTCAGTGACAGAGACTATTGGCTGTGTGAACAAATCGGCTCTACATTGCAAGATAAAGGTTTATTGTTTGTTGGTCTTGATGTGATTGGGGACTATATTACTGAGATAAACGTTACTAGTCCCACTTGTATTCGTGAATTAGACGAACAATTTAATCTTAATATTGCTGGTGAACTCTTCAATGTTATTGAACGGCAATTAACCGGCAAATAAAGACCGGGTTAGTATCACACCAACACCAGCCGCCGACAAAGACAACAATACATTCAGCAAAATATTAATAGTGGCCTGACCATAGTGGCCCAAGCTAATCATCTCTACTGATTCCCACGACAGGGTCGACATGGTGGTTAAAGAACCGGTAAATCCAATCAATAGCATATATCGGTAAACCTCATGAAGTGCGGCTTTTTCTAGCACAATCACCACTAGTATCCCTGCTAAGAACGAACCGATAAGATTGGCACTTAAGGTGCCATAAGGAAAGCCTCTACCAAACAGATGCGCCATCAATTCAGTTAAATAATAACGCGTACTAGCACCAATGGTTGCACCGACGCCAATAGCAATTACGGTTGGAAGTACATTCATTTTTTCTGCCTCAACGTTTCAAGCTTTTCACTGATTTTAATCTCTAAACCACGATCCGTTGGCACATAATATTCTTGCTCGCCCAAAGCTGATGGGAAATAGGTCTGCCCTTTAGCCACACCATTTGGCTCATCATGTGCATAGCGATAGCCTTCACCATAACCCAAATCATTCATTAACCCAGTAGGTGCGTTGCACAAATGCATTGGTACTGGCAAATCACATGTTTCTTTAGCCTCTCCCATGGCTTGATTAAAAGCCTTATAAACTGCGTTTGATTTTGGCGCCACCGCACAATACACCGCGGCTTGGGCAATAGCGCGATTACCCTCGCTCGAACCCACACGCTCAAACACATGCCAAGCGTTGAGCGTAATTTCTAATGCTCTGGGATCGGCATTACCAATGTCTTCTGAGGCAATGGCAAGCAAACGTCTAGCAATGGTTTTAGGATCGCAACCGCCTACCAACATTCTTGCCATCCAATACAACGCGCCATCGGGTGACGAACCACGTACTGATTTATGAAAGGCTGAAAGTTGTTGATAAAAAATATCACCGCCTTTATCGAAAACACTAATTTTTTCTTGTAATAATTGACCCACCGAATCCGCATCAAGTCGATCCAACTTAGCTAAAGCTATTTGTTCTACAATATTGATCAAGCGCCTGGCATCACCGCTACTAGCATTAATAATTTGTAACCTTACTGCTTCATCTGTTAACTGTAACGATTCATGCTCTAAGGCTCTGTCTAGTATCTGACTCAACTCCTGCGCATTCAAAGCATTCAGCACGTAAACACTCAAACGTGATAACAATGCACGGTTAAGCTCAAATGATGGATTCTCAGTGGTGGCACCAATCAAAGTGATGAGTCCTGATTCGATATGTGGCAAAAATGCATCCTGTTGCGCCTTATTAAAACGATGAATTTCATCCACAAATAAAACTGTTTTTTGCCCAATATTTTGAAACTTCTTAGCATTTTCAACCACAATTCTGAGCTCTTTAACTCCATCTAACACGGCGCTAATTTGGGTAAAGTGTCCACCAACCTGACCGGCAATGATACGTGCTAACGTAGTTTTACCGGTGCCCGATGGCCCCCACAAAATCATCGAATGGAGTTGTTGATTGTCAATCGCTTGCTTGAGTGGATGGGTATCGTTCAACAGGTGCGATTGACCAAAGAAATCGGCTAAATTTTGTGGTCTTAAACTTTCAGCAAGTGGTTTCATTGGTTTATTTTTACCACTTTAAAGTCAGATTGTTGGTTCAAAATTAACACCACCGATAAATTTAATTGCTTAGCTAAGGTGGCTGCTTTTTGGCTGCCCATCGCCATCATCGCAGTTGCATAAGCATCGGCCATCATCGCTTTATCGTGCAGCACACTCACCGAAGCCAAGTCACTCTTAGCAGGTAGGCCGCTATCAGGCTCTAAGATGTGCATATATT
>DTVJ01000123.1:0-3718 GCA_012963565.1 Piscirickettsiaceae bacterium | reverse complement strand
ACCATACCTTGTTTGAATCGTAAATGCTGAATGGAAGAATGTTGCAACATCTCACTCACTTGCGCTCGGCTAGGTTTATAATCCACTTTAACCGCGCCAAAACCCCACAGATCAATCAAGCGTCCAATCCCGGGGTCAAAATAGCCATCGGTTTGTTGATAAAGATTCTGTGACTCACTTAAAATAAAAAACAATTCATCTGAAACTGCAATCCATTGATTGACCGGTTTTCTGTTTAACAAAGATAACTCTGAGAACACATCCCAAGTTGAAAATATCTTGTTAATTTGCTTAAGTCTTGTATCGATTTCTACTTGAGAAACCGAATGCTCTCCCACGCTCTTCACCGTATAAGTGGTGCCCATGGTAGAGCCAGTCATACTGTTTGTCTGACTGCTACCAACACAAGCGCTCAATAATAAAAAGGCAATCGCAGTAAGGTATAATTTCGACATGCTTCGGTTCATATTTTGCTTTATTTTTAGTACGTCAGTTTATGCTGCTGGTATAGGCACAGATGATACCCAAGGGTCGAGCTCTACGCGTAGCTTTGAGTCATTCTTAATCGATATTCGTACCCAAGCCACCAAGCAAGGTATCTCAGAAGCCACGCTTGATCAGGCCTTTAATGAGCTCACTCCCAATCCAAAGGTGATTAAGTTTGACCGCACACAGGCAGAATTTAGTCAAAACTTTTGGCGTTACCTGGGCTCAAGGGTTAGTCCTTATCGACTCGAGAAAGGCATCAAAGCAATGCATAACAACCAACAAATCTTACAAAGTAATTATCAGAAATATGGCGTTCCTCCGCACATCATTGTGGCATTTTGGGGCTTGGAAACTAACTACGGCAACAACACCGGTAATCTGAGTCTAATTAGATCACTAGCCACCTTAAGTTTTGATCAGAGGCGTTCAGCCTTTTTTACCAAGCAGTTATTAACCCTATTAAAACTCATTGACGATGACAAAATACCAATGGATGCCAAAGGTTCGTGGGCGGGTGCCATGGGTAATGTGCAATTCATGCCCACCAATGTCGCTGCTTACGGGATAGACGCTGATGATGATGGCGAAATAGGCCTGTGGGATAACAATGAGGATATTTTTGCCAGTGCGGCTAACTTTTTACAAAAAATTGGCTGGCATCGTGGCGAGCGTTGGGGTCGTGAAGTCACACTCTCTCAAAATTTTGATTACCAGCTAGCTAATCTGAATACCAAGAAAACCGTCGATGAATGGCAGGCTTTAGGGGTGCGTACTGCCGCTGAACGTGACTTACCTAGCTCATCAATGAAAGCATCGCTAGTGTTGCCAATGGGTTACAACGGGCCGGCTTTTTTGGTCTATCGCAACTTCCGCGCTATCCTTAGATGGAACCATTCAATTTTATATGCTTTATCTGTTGGTCACTTATCTGACCGGCTAGTCGGTACAAATGCTCTATTAGCTAAGCCGCTTACTGAGCCTTCTCTGAGCCGAGATGATATTCAATTTATTCAAACAAAACTGACTCTTTTAGGTTTTGATACTGGCGAGCCTGACGGTATCTCTGGACCAAAAACACGTGCTGCTACTCGTGCTTACCAAAGTATAAACAAATTACCGATTGATGGCTATGTGGGTTATCAGTTATTACAACAATTGCAACAACATAAACCATGAGTATTGAGACCTACCTTGGTTTTGATGTAGGCACAAAACGCACGGGCGTTGCCATTGCTAATAACTTAATTGCACAAGCCAGTGGTATTGAAGTAGTACAACATCACCAAGACGGTTCAACCAACTGGGAAGGGTTTGACCAAATTATCAACGCCCATGACGTCAGTTTGTTTGTGGTAGGCTTGCCTTTTGATCAAGATGGCAAAGAGCAAGAAATGACTTTTATTGCCAAATCATTTGCTAGGAAGTTAGAAAAGCGCTACCAAGTCAAAGTCGAGCTGATTGATGAGTATTTATCCTCAAATGAAGCCAAAAACCAACTAAAATATAACCATTATCATCCAAATGCCGAGCGCAGTGATGTTGATAAACGCTCAGCACAGTTAATATTGCAAACGTGGTTAAATGAAAAAAGACTTGATTAGTAATGACATTCAACTCAGCCCCGAAGGCAAGCTAATCCATTTATTAGGTCTTGAAGGTCTTTCCAAAAACCACTTAACTCACATCCTTGATATTGCCGATGGCCTCATCGATGCGTCGGGTAACCTTAAAAAATCAAAAGCGCTGGACGACATGTCGGTGGCCAACTTATTTTTCGAGCCCTCAACCCGTACTAGAAACACCTTTGAGATTGCGGGTAAACGTACCAGTGCTACCATTATTAACGTTGACTTAGCCAACTCAGCTACTAAGAAGAACGAATCCCTACTCGATACTATGCGCACACTTAAAGCCATGCAAATCGATATGTTTGTGATTCGTCATAAGCAGAACGGCGTACCGCATCACGTCGCTGAAAATTTAGACGGTGTAGCAATTTTGAATGCTGGTGATGGTATTAACGCCCACCCAACCCAAGCGCTATTAGATATGCTCACCATTCGTCAACATAAACAAACATTCGAAAATCTGTCAGTTGCCATTATCGGTGACATTACCCATTCACGTGTGGCTCACTCTGATATTCAAGCACTAAAAACACTGGGCACCACTGATATTCGCCTAATCGCCCCACCAAGGTTGCAGTATGATTCTGAACGTTGTTCAACAATTAAGTGTTTTGACGACATTCAAACTGGTATTAAAGATTGTGATGTGGTTATAGTATTGCGACTCCAGAAAGAACGCATGCTAGCGGCTGATATTCCTAACGAACAGGAGTATTTTGACAACTATGGCCTCACCGCCGAGCGTTTAGCATTGGCAAAGCCTGATGCAATTGTGATGCACCCCGGACCGATTAATCGCGACGTCGAAATCGAATCTTCGATTGCTGATTGCGACCAATCTGTCATCCTTCAACAGGTCACCAATGGTATTGCCGTGCGTATGGCGATAATGGAAATCCTAGCTGGTAAGTCTTAAACATGAACAATCTAATTGACTACGATGAAGTAAAAAATATCTTACATCATCTCAATACTGATGACACAATTGCTAGTGCGCATGGTATTTTGTGTGGCTTTGCCTGTGTTAAGCCTGAGCTTAACTTAGATGATTGGCTAGGTGAAATCTTGGTTAGTATCGACCTTAATAACCTGAATGAAAAAGCCGCCCATGAGCAACTTGCTCAAATCTACAACAACACCCTATTACAGTTAGGTGATGCCACGCTTAATTTTCAACTGCTCATCGCCGATGAAAACTGCTCGCTTACAGAGCAAGCCAGCACGCTTATTCAATGGTGCCAAGGATTTTTAGTTGGCTTAGGCTTGTGCAAGGTCAGCACCACCGATGAAGACGTGTTGGAAATGATTAAAGACTTCGGCGAAATTTCCAAACTCGATGTTGATGTTCTAGACGATGAACAAAACGCACAAGACCTCAGTGAAATTATCGAGTTCGTACGTATGGGAACCTTACTCATTCAGGAAACATTACAGCCTTCAAAACAGAATTACATCTCACCAGACACCCTGCATTAGCCCTTATTGCAACAGCCTTATGGTCTACTTTGACCATCAATCAGTATATTATAAAATTACGCTTTAATGATAGTCTTGCAAAGTATTTGCAAGTCGCTATTATAGTCATCGGAAAGCGCCAAAAT
>DTVJ01000122.1 GCA_012963565.1 Piscirickettsiaceae bacterium | reverse complement strand
GAGATTAACATATTGACAGTAGAAGACCCTGTTGAGTTTGGTATTGATGGTGTTGGTCAGGTCCACGTTAAAGAGGATATCGGGCTAACTTTTTCATCGGCATTACGCTCTTTTTTAAGACAAGATCCAGAGATCGTTATGGTGGGTGAGATTAGAGACCAGGAAACTATTAGTATTGCAATTAAGGCGGCACTTACTGGTCACTTAGTGTTATCAACACTTCATACCAATGATGCGGTAGGTACGATTACTCGTTTAATTGACATGGGTGTAGAGCCCTACATGATTACTTCAGCATTGAGTTGCGTGGTGGCGCAAAGACTTTCTAGGAAGACATGTGAGTATTGCAAAGAGATTGACAAAGATATCAATGAAGGGCAATTGATTACTGCAGGGTTTCCTGTTGACCAAGTATCAAGAATTAATTTGTTTCATGGAGCTGGTTGTACGAAGTGTAATAACACTGGGTATAAAGGTCGTAAAGGAATTTATGAGGTTTTAGAAGTGACAGATAATATCAAACAAGGTGTGCTAAATAATTTAACAACACCTGAGTTATTGAAAGTTGCACAAGAACAAGATGGTTTTTTAACCATGCAAGATCAAGGTCGAGGTATGATGATTGATGGCTCAATTACTTTTGAAGAGTATATGCGTATACTTGCGCCTCATTAAACAATGCCAGCTAATTTTAAATATAAAGGAATACAGGAAAATAAATATATCGATGGAGAGATATCGGCTATTAATCGTGACGAAGCTGCCTTTAAATTAAGAGAGCAAAAAATAATTGTTACCTTATTAGAAAAAGTTTCAGGAAAAGAAGAGACTCAAAAGAAACAAAAGAAGAAGAAAAAGAAAGTAAATCTTTCAAAAAAAATACCGCTTGGTGAGGTAATTACCTTTACTAAAAAACTAGAAACCATGGTGCGTGCGGGTTTACCGATATTAGAAACCATTCAAATGCTTGAGAAGCAAGCCACACATCCAAGTCTAAAAGTAATTATTAAAAGAATTTCCAATGATGTAGAGTCAGGTACAACTTTATCCGACGCCTTCGAAAAATATCCTTTTGCATTTAACAATATCTACGTTAACCTCCTAAGGGCTGGTGAGTCTAGCGGTAATGTAGATTTGTTTTTAAAGAAGCTTGTTATTGGTATGGAGAAAGATGCCAAAATTAAATCAAGTATTAAAGGGGCGCTAATGTACCCGATTATACTTTTAATCGTTGCACTTGCCGTTATTACGCTAATGATGGTCTTCGTAGTGCCCGTATTCCAAGAAATGTTTTCAAGCGTAGAGGGTGGATTGCCAGCAACCACTCAAATGGTGGTTGATGCTAGTGAATTCTTAAGGGATCCTTTTCGTGGTGGGGTTTTGGCAATACTGATATTTGGTGTAATTTCAATATCCTCTGCATTGATCAAGAAGAGTTATAAGACTAGAAAATTATGGCACAAGTTTATATTAAAACTGCCATTATTTGGTGAGCTTATACAAAAGTCATCGTTATCAAAGATAGCAATGATTCAGGGTAATCTAACTGCGGCAGGTGTACCTGTCATTGAAGCACTGGAGATTTCAGCCTCGTCAACTGATAATATAATCATCAATGAGGCAATGGTAGAAATTAAGCGTGGTGTTTTCTCAGGCGACCCATTATCAATACTTTTTGAGAAAAATTCAGAAATTTTTCCAACCACATTCTCAGCTATGATTTCTGTTGGAGAAAGGACGGGCAATATGGAAGAGATGTTTGAATCTAT
>DTVJ01000121.1 GCA_012963565.1 Piscirickettsiaceae bacterium | reverse complement strand
TGCAACACAAAATATAGACTCAGGTGAATTAACAACCATGATTGCAGATACAAAATATACTTTATTTTATGTACTCAGCCCAAAACAGGAATGCAACTAAATATCGCTAACTTGCTCTCTTCGAATAAGTATAAGATTGCGAATATAAACAAATAGGCCCATGCCTTGACCAATGATAAATACAGGATCTTGTCTCAAAATAGCGTAGCTTAAAAGTGTTAACCCGCCAGCCAAACTAAAATACCAAAATGCATGAGGGATGATACTTTTTTTATGCTTCTCACTGTAAATCCATTGAATTAAAAAACGCATAGAGAACAGCCCTTGACCAACAAGCCCTAATATTAACCATGAAGTTGGAATGTCTTGCATAATTAAAGCTCCTGTGTTTTGGTAATTCTTGCGCGATTTTGTAACCAGCGCACACCTAAGATATCGACAATACCTACCCATAGGCGATTGTGGAAACCGTATTTGGATATACCTTGCATTCGATGTCGATGATTTACCTCTATTGATACTACTCGCCCACCTTGACGCTGGAATAACGCTGGAATATAACGATGCATATGATCAAAATAAGGTAAATCTAAAAAGCTATCGCGCGCAAATACTTTAAGACCACAGCCTGTGTCGGGCGTACCATCTCTTAACAATTTGTCGCGTATGCCATTAGCATATTTCGAAGAAATACGTTTTAACCAAGTATCTTTACGTTTTTTACGATAACCTGCCACTACTAGCCAAGGATCTGCAGCCTGATTATTGATCAGTTCATTGTATAAGTTAGGTATATCGGCTGGATCATTCTGACCATCGCCATCTAGTGTGGCAATCCAAGCTGATTTGGCATGTTTCACACCTGTTCTTACTGCAGTTGATTGACCGCTATTTTGTAAATGTTTAATAACCCTAAGAGTTGATAGTTCTTGCTTAATTTTCAATAAAACTTCAAGTGTATTATCTGTGCTACCATCATCTACTACAATAATTTCATGTTGATATTCAGCAGATAGTGCTTGTGTGATTTCTTTAATCAAATCACCAATGCTTTCTTCTTCATTACAAACTGGAATAACAACTGAAATGCCTATCATGATTATCTACAATCTGCCATCTGAATATTCCAAAATTGACTTAATATCAAAAACAACTTGATTATCATTATGTATCTTAATAGTTTTATATTGATCATGCGCAACCGCTAGAATGATTGCATTGTAGTCTTGATAGTCTGCCTTATTAGTTAATTCCAAATTATACTCATGCTTAACTTCATCTTTATCTGCCCAATAGTCTGAAATATCTACATTACACCCAAACTCTTTAAGCTCTTGAATAACATCTATCACTTTAGAGTTTCTAATATCTGGGCAATTTTCTTTAAATGTAATGCCCAAAACCAGTACTTTTGCACCATCCACCTTATGACCTTTTTTAATCATCAATTTAACAACTTGGTTAGCTACATAAATACCCATATTGTCATTTATTCTCCTTCCAGCTAAGATGATTTCAGGATTATGTCCAACTTGTTGGGCTTTATGAGTTAAATAATACGGATCTACGCCAATACAGTGTCCGCCAACAAGGCCTGGCTTAAATGGCAAGAAGTTCCATTTTGTAGCTGCTGCATCTAAAACTGCATTAGTATCGATATCCAACTTGTTAAATATGATTGCTAATTCATTAATAAATGCTATGTTAATGTCTCTTTGAGAGTTTTCGATGACTTTTGCAGCCTCTGCCACCTTGATTGTAGGTGCTAAGTGCGTTCCTGCAGTAATGATACTAGCATATAGATTATCTACTTTTTTTCCAATTTCTAAAGTACTTCCCGCGGTAACTTTAAGTATCTTTGTCACTGTATGCTCTTTGTCTCCAGGGTTGATTCTTTCCGGAGAATAACCACAGAAAAAATCTTGATTAAATTTTAGATTCGAGAATTGTTCAAGAATCGGTACACATTCTTCTTCTGTAGCACCTGGGTATACTGTAGATTCATAAATTACAATATCGCCCTTCTTAAGCACACTACCTACTGATTCTGAGGCTTTGATTAAAGGCGATAGATCTGGTCTTTTATTTTTATCAATCGGAGTTGGTACGGTCACAATATAAATATTACAATCTGCAATACCATTAAGATCATTAGTAAACTGCATACTATTTGCAATCGCTTCTTTTACCTGTTTATCACTCAGTTCAAGTGTTCTGTCTGTACCACCCTTTAACTCATCAATGCGCCGCTGGGCCACATCAAAACCCACAACTTCGTATTTGAAGCTAAATGCATGAGCCAAAGGTAGGCCAACATAGCCTAAACCAATAATTGCTATTTTCATACTATATCTTTTAAATTGTTTACATACCACACCATAGATTTTTTTAAACCTTTATTAATACGGAATTCAGGATTGTATCCTAATAATGATTTAGCTTTATATATATCAGCTTGGGAATGCCTTACATCGCCAGCTCTAAAATCCACATAAGTTGGCTTTATTTCTTTAAGGTGTAGTGACAAAGAAATTAGCTCCTTCTGAATTAGTCCATACAAATCGTTCAAGCTAGTTCTATCACCCAAGGCAACATTATAAACCTGATTAGTGGCATTATCATTATCAGTGGTCGCGGCCAATATATTCATTTGTACCGTGTTTTCAATATAACAAAAATCTCTACTTGTCTCGCCATCACCATTAATAAAAACTTCTTGACTATTCATTATTGCTGAAACCCACTTTGGAATAACGGCCGCATAGGCACCATTGGGGTCTTGCCTTTTCCCAAAAATATTAAAATATCTTAAACCAATTGTATTAAACCCATATGTTTTTGAAAAAACATCGGCATAGAGTTCATTAACTAATTTAGTAACTGCGTAGGGACTCAAGGGGTTCCCAATTTTATCCTCAACCTTAGGAAGGTCAGGATGATCGCCATAAGTTGAGCTCGAGGCTGCATATACAAACCGTCTAACTTTGGCCTCTTTAGCGGCAACTAGCATATTAAGATAACCATCAATATTGACACTATTGGTATTGACAGGATTATCGATTGATCTAGGAACGGAACCTAGTGCTGCTTGGTGCAATACATAATTAACACCATTACATGCTTTTTTACAAGTATCAAAATCCCTAATATCGCCCTCTATTAATGTAAATAATGTAGCCGCATTATCATTAGTAGAGTCACTTATCGCTGCATCAATATTGCGTTGATAACCTGTTTCAAAATTATCAACGCCAACCACTTTTTGATTAAGATTTAACAACTCTTCTAACAAGTTAGAACCAATAAACCCCGCTACACCAGTAATCAACCAACTAGATTGATTATTCTTTAAATATTCTTTTATCTCGCTATATTTATTCATCTTTTATTGATGGTAATTCATATACCACTTGGCAAAATTCTCAACTCCTTGTTTGACACTCATGCTTGGTTTGTAGTCAAATTCTTCAACTAAGTCGTCTACATCCGCATAAGTGTCTGGCACGTCACCTGGTTGGAGCGGTAGTAGTTCTTTTTCTGCTACTTTGCCCAATGAGGTTTCTAATGCCTCAATATAATCCATCAACTCTACTGGATTATTATTGCCAATGTTATAAACTCTGTAGGGTGCACTTGAGGTTGCTGGATCTGGATTGTTACTATCCCAGTTCTCATTTACTGGTGCTGGTCTATCTAGTATTCTAATCACACCTTCAACAATATCATCAATATAGGTAAAGTCTCTTCTGTGTTTACCGTAGTTAAATACGGTTATTGGCTCACCAGCCATAATGGCTCTAGTGAACTTTTGTAATGCCATATCTGGTCTGTCATACGGGCCATATACAGTAAAGAACCTAAGGCCTGTGGTTGGTAAATCATATAAATGAGAATACGTATGTGCCATTAGCTCATTAGCTTTCTTGGTGGCAGCATATAAACTCACTGGATGGTTAACCGCAGCATGGGTTGAGAATGGTTGTTTAGTATTGAGTCCATACGTCGAACTTGATGAGGCGTAGACTAGGTGCCCCACTTTGTTATGTCTACAGCCTTCCAAAATGTGAGCAAAGCCTACTAAGTTAGTATCAATATAGGCCAAAGGATTCTCAATAGAGTATCTAACACCAGCTTGCGCTGCAAGATTAACCACACCTTCAAACTGCTGATCTTTAAAGAGTTTAGCCATAGCTTCACGATCTTCAATATTCATACGAATATGCGTATAGTTTGGATGATCAGCGTGGCGAGCCAAACGCGCTTCTTTAAGTGCTGGATCATAATAATCATTATGATTATCTATACCAACGACTTCATCACCCCTATCAAGCAGCCTGATTGATAAAGCTGAACCGATGAATCCTGCACTACCTGTTACCAATACTTTCATTTAATTCTGTTCTTTATATTTAATTTATTCTTTGTTAATCTGAATTAAACAAATCACGAGTGTAGACTTTGTCTTTAACATCATTCAGCTCATCTACCATTCTATTGGCAACAATCACATCGCTCACTTGTTTAAACTCGTTTAGATCTTGAATTACTTTTGAATGGAAGAACTCGTCTTCTTCAAATACTGGCTCATAAATCACCACTTCGATGCCTTTAGCTTTAATGCGCTTCATGATACCTTGGATAGAGGATGCTCTAAAATTATCAGAGCCCGACTTCATGATCAGTCTATGCACGCCAACAACCTTCGGTTGTTTGGCGATGATAGAATTCGCAATAAAATCTTTACGGGTTGAATTGGCATCAACAATGGCACTGATTAAAACGTTAGGTACATCTTGATAGTTTGCTCTTAGTTGTTTGGTATCTTTTGGTAGGCAATAACCACCATAGCCAAAAGATGGGTTGTTGTAATGCGACCCAATTCTTGGGTCTAAACTAACTCCTTCAATAATTTGCTTTGAATTTAATCCATGAATCTCGGCATAAGAATCAAGCTCATTAAAATAAGAAACACGCATTGCAAGATAAGTATTTGAAAATAATTTGACGGCTTCTGCCTCAGTTGAATCAGTAAACAACACATCAATATCTTCTTTAATTGCACCTTCTACTAATAAATTGGCAAATTGTTTAGCCCTGTCTGAACGCTCGCCCACAATGATTCTTGAAGGATGTAAATTATCATGTAATGCACTACCCTCTCTTAAAAACTCTGGTGAAAAAATAATATTTTTACAGTTCAACTTATCTTTAATAGATTCTGTGTAGCCAACTGGTACGGTGGATTTAATAACCATCACCGCATCAGGATTAATAACTATCACATCCTTAATAACATTCTCTACTATGCTTGTATTAAAATAATTAGTTTCAACATCATAATCAGTAGGTGTAGCAATGATGACAAAATCAGCATTTTGATAGGCCAGTTCTTTATCTAAGGTAGCAACAAAGTTAAGGTCTTTGTTAGTGAGATAATCTTCAATCTCACTATCTACGATTGGAGAGATTTTGTTATTGAGTTGCTCAATCTTCTCAGGAACAATATCAAGTGCGACCACCTCATGGTTTTGAGACAAAAGCATAGCATTGGAAAGGCCGACGTAACCGGTGCCGGCGATTGCTATCTTCATAATTTTCCCTTGAATAATAATTCTTTAGCTATTTTAACGATATCGCTCACTTTGATAGTTTTAATTGAAAAATCATTTTTATCAATCTTATAAGGATCAACCTTGGATTTAGATTCAAGAACTCGATTAATAGTTGTTGTATAAGTATTACGATATCCTGGTGTTGAACCGAATAGAGTAACAGACGGAATATTGAGCGCGAAAGCCATATGGGTTGGCCCAGTATCTCCGCCAATCACAAGATCCATTTGTGCGATCAAAGCCTTCAATCCATCTAGTGTTAGTTTATCCACAATATGCACCTCTGGTACAATTTTCTGAATTTGTTCTGCCATGTTCTTTTCTGATTCATTACCCCACAACACAATAAAATTTGCCTTTGATTTCAATTCTTCAGCAATTTGTACATATTGATCTACTGGATATATCTTAGATTGAAACGAGGCGCCTGGAATTAGTGCAATATTAGCCTTAGTGTCAGAAAGTAGGCCAGATGATATTTGACTATTAGAAAACAGAAAAGGTTGCTTATTAAGAATATCATCATGTGAAATGGCAATGTTTAACGCACTAGAAATCACTGCAGCATTACGTTTGATGATATTTTCATCATAATTAATACTGCAGGTATCAGTATAAAACTTAGCAGCAAACGACTCACGTAAGGAATTTTTATCAAAGCCGAATGTTTGATCTGATGGAATAGCACGAGATACAATAGCGGATTTAATCAAACCTTGGGTATCGATGACTATATCGTATCTTGGTAATTTTCTGAGTTTTTTTAGCTCGTTAAACAGCAGCTTGAGGGATTTCTGTTGTTTAGCTTGCCTAAGGTTAACGGTATGTATTTCGTTAATATCAGGGTTATTATCCAATATATCTTTAAAGCCTTCCTCAACTACCCAATCAACCACGGTATTAGGATGCTGTTTTTTTATAAACTGTAAGACAATCATGGCGTGAATAATATCGCCTAAGGCAGAAAGTTTGACGATAGCAATTTTCATGAGATTTATTTTACTACGACCCTAGCGCAATATATTAGTATGAGTGTTTGATGATATAATTTACACAATATTTTTTCATCTAAGATTTATGAGCGAAAACACGCCAATTGAAAAGCCGATTAATTTTATTCGTCATCAAATTAATGATGATTTAGATTCTGGACTACACTCATCAATCCAGACGCGTTTTCCACCAGAGCCAAATGGGTATTTACATATTGGCCATGCTAAATCTATTTGCCTAAATTTTGGCCTAGCGCAAGATTACAACGGTAAGTGTAATTTGCGCTTTGATGACACTAATCCAGCTAAAGAAGATATGGAGTTTGTGGATTCAATTAAGGCTGATGTTAAGTGGCTGGGTTTTGAATGGGATGGTGAAATTCATTATAGCTCTGACTATTTTCAAAAATTTTACGATTGCGCTATCGAGCTGATTAACAAAGGCTTGGCTTACGTGTGCTTTTTAAATGCTAAAGAGACGCGTGAATACCGCGGCACTTTAAAACAACCTGGTAAAGATAGCCCGTACCGTGAAACTTCTGTAGAAGAAAACCTAGAATT
>DTVJ01000120.1:563-1771 GCA_012963565.1 Piscirickettsiaceae bacterium | reverse complement strand
CATCTATTGTTTTCTTTTTTGCTTTTACTTTTAATTCTATAAGAGAAAGATCCTCCCAAATTTCTTTCACAGTGCAACTAATCAATATAGTATCATCAGGATAAATAGGTTCAGGAAAGGCAAGTTGTTGCTCTAGCAACAAACAATTCTCTCCTGGTAACAACATACCAATTATTCCAGAAAGTTGTGCACCGAACAAAAAACCATGAGCGACACGATCTTGATACCCATTGCTAACCGCATATTCAGCAGAAACATGTAAGGGATTATAGTCCCCACTCAATAGAGCAAACTGATCAATCTGCTCTATTGTTACTTGCCAAACATGATCAACTGCCTGCCCAACAACAATATCTTTTAATGAAAAACTATTGGAATTCATTAAACAATTTTCAATTTTTTGTAGGCAAAAAGAACCATCTTTAACAAGAGCCAGCCGTGGCGAAAACGTGATATTTGGGTTTCACCATATTCTCTTGCTGCATAGCGAATAGGCACTTCTACTACCTTTAGATTTAACTTGGTAGCACCGAAAATGAGATCAAAATCTCCGAAAGGATCAAACTCTCCAAAATAAGAGCGATTAGCTACAATCTTCTCATAATTTTGCTTAGTCAACACCTTGGTGCCACAAAGAGTATCGGTAAATCTCTGGTTCAATAACCAAGTAAAGAGTACCGAGAAGGTGCGGTTAGCCCAGAAGTTTAAGAAGCGCATTGCCTGATCATCCATAGGATAAACTAAGCGTGTACCATTTATATATTCCCCCTTGCCCGAAGAAATTGCCTTGTAGAACTTTGGCAGATCCTCTGGTGGAACAGTCAGATCAGCATCCAGAATCATCAAAATATCCCCCCGTGCATGGTCGAAACCTTTTCGCACCGCATCCCCCTTTCCTTTTCCATCTTGCACCAGAACCTTGATATCTTTATCTGGGTAGGCCTCAATCACTCGATGAATCTCATCTAGAGTACCATCTTGACTATTACCCTCTACATATAGAATCTCTAGATCTTCACAGAAATCTGGGAGTCTCTTTACTGCATTTTCAATATTCCCCTTCTCATTACGACACGGGATAAGTACGGTAGTTGATACCTGTCTTAACTTTACATCACGTACTGGACGGGCAACTAGATAATTTCTAAGCGAGAGGCGGCGGATTATCGGTAAGGGGCCAATAAAACGGTTAATGAGTAAGCCTAAAC
>DTVJ01000120.1:0-553 GCA_012963565.1 Piscirickettsiaceae bacterium | reverse complement strand
TGCCACAAAGCTAAACTTAAAAGTGGTAGAGGTGCCTATAAAACGGTTAATGAGTGAACCCAAACCAAACAGACTGCGTGGCACCAACTGGCGCCATTCTCGTTTAACTGTTTCAAAATCAGCTAAATGTAAAAAACCCATAGTATCCTCTGTAGAAAGCCAGTTCATTTCAACTGATGGCATTTTTAGACCAATCTTCTCTCCTAGAGTAAGTAAAGGCTGCCAACGCCATGAATAGTAGGAAATGATAAGTCGGGTATCTGGAGTACAGAGAGAGTGGAGTCCTGCAAAGGCATTCTCACAATCATCCAAATAACCAATTGTATCTGAGAGAATGATAAAATCAAATGGGCCTTGCAATGAAGACATAAGATTTTCATCCTCTAAATCACCCTGGATGAATTCAAGATTTGGATAGTTTTGTTGTGCAATAGAAACCATATTGGCACTTAAATCCACCCCTACACCATAAGACGGAATTAGTTTATTTAAAAGTTGACCTGTGCCACATCCTAGTTCTAAAATACGCTTACCATCTCCAACTAAACATTGC
>DTVJ01000119.1 GCA_012963565.1 Piscirickettsiaceae bacterium | reverse complement strand
TTTGGATCTGGCGAAATTATTAGATGGCAATATCAATCTAACCTATCAAGTGCCCTTGCTTAAATTGGATAATAAACAGAAATTTAGAAATAACAATCAATTAGCTAGCCAAAAAATTGTACTTTTCCACCCTGGCTATGGTGGCAGTAGTGATGGCAATTTAACATTGGAAGATTATCTAAAACTTGCTAAAGTTGTTAGAAATCTGCCTAACGTTCAAGTGGTATGGGTATTTGGCCCAGACGACTTAGATGCAAAAGATAAAATTAAGGGATTAATCCCAGATACAGACATTATTTACTATCCGCCAACTTTATTAGATTATTGCTTTTTGATCAGAGATAGCGAGCTGCTTATTAGCACCTCAACAGGTCCTATGCATTTAGCGGGTGCACTAAATATAAAAACAGTTAGTTTTTTTGGTAACAGCTTATTTGCCAGCTCTAAGCGCTGGGCTACGGTGAGTGAAACTAGCAAACAACTAAATATTGAGATTGATAAAGACTACCAGCAAGATTTTTTGAAAAAAATAATCGACTTAGCCGTTCAAAAGCTTAATTAACGTCATTCTGTTGTTTTGAGGCGATACCGCTTATCCGCCTCATAATCCTTATAGACAAACGAACTAATAAATATAAAGAGTAGTCCTGTCATATGCACCATTAAATATGAATCACTCAGCATAATTAACAAATATAGCAGTGGTAGAGCAATGCCTATTTTCCTGATAAATTCTTCATTGGAGTGTGTCGCAATCTTTATCTGGGCATAGAACATGTAGAGTAAGGTCGCCAAACCAATAAGTCCAAATTGAGCTAATATTAGAGAATACATATTGTGCGGGTTTTCAACTATTTCAACATAAGGTGCGTTAATTGATAATTTATTTGCAAACTCATTTTTAAAATCCCCTGTTCCCACGCCTATAATTGGATGTTCTTTAAAAATTTCCCATGAACTGATAGCATAAACCATTCTTTCGCCTACACTACTAATTACAAACGCCTCGTTGGAATTTGGAGTAGTTGCTAGAAACCTCTTGTAGTTGATGAATTCTGATGTAGCCAAATCAATCCTATGTTTGAAAATTTCACTCGTCAAGTAGGCGGTTGAAAATGTTGATAATAGTACAATTAAAGAAATGAATGATGCCTTAAATACCTTGCCCGGAAAATATTGAAATACTATAATGACTAGCATTGCAAAATACATCACTTGACCTGCTCTACCACCAGTGATAAACATGTTTATACTTATGGTGACAATAAGAAAACTATAAATGATTTTCTTTAGTTTTCCAATGGGCGGATCAAACAATAAATAATACAAAAGTAAGTAAATTGTAATAGTGAGAAATGGCGTGTAGGTTATACGACTCATAAATAGGACAGGGTCGTCTAGTGTTGCACTGAGATACAGGGGTAATAGTTCAAACCATATCCCATATGACCATATTACAGATAACGACATGGATAGTAGAAAAGCTAAAATATAGTATTTAACATGCTCCCTCTTTACAAACAGCATAAAGATAGGAATAAATAAAAACTTTAACTGTTTTCTAAGTGTGTAAAGACCAAATTGCATGTCAGCGGTCCAAAGTAGAGCAATCACATGCACTAGAAGGTATAAAAATACTGCAACAATCAGCTTATTGTTTTTTAATCGATGAAAATCAGTCTTAAAGTCAGCCCTTAAAAGCCATAGTAAAAATATTAATACTGCAAATAAATTGCCACCAAATACGGTAAGCGGCAAAAAGAAAGCGACAAGC
>DTVJ01000118.1:2833-7199 GCA_012963565.1 Piscirickettsiaceae bacterium | reverse complement strand
ATAAAAAGTCATATGCCATTCTAAACCTTGGGTTTTTTAACAACTCATCTACTTTTTTAGGATGTTTTCTTTCTAACTTAGATTGCATCATCCAAATATCTTTAATCCTAGCACTGAGCCATTTTGGCATGGATACCTGTTTAATTTGATTGATAATCACCTCTTCAGAGGCTTGGTTCATGGCCAAATAGAAAGACCTTTGTTCCTTCTTAATTATCTCAAAGCGCTCATTTTGTGCTTGCCACAAAAATACAGCAAACAAAAAAACTGGGGTTACCGGTTTGTTCTGTTTAATACGAGCAGAGGTGTTAAGCAAGGCTTTTTTAATAAAATCATTCTTATGAGTTTGTTTAAACAAGTATTTTAATAAACCGAATTTTTCTAGTTGCTCATAAACCTCAAAAGAATATTCATTATGAAATAACTTAATGCACTCTTCATACAGTCGTGCTGGGGAAATATTACTTAATAATGAGGCCTGATTCAAAATACAAGTTTTGATTTCATCACTGATTTTAGCGCCTAATTTTGACTGAAAGCGAATCGCCCTAATCATACGTACAGGATCTTCCTCAAAGCGTAATTTAGCATCGCCAATAATATGTATTTCTTTTGCACTAAGATCTTTCAAACCGCCAACATAATCAATCACCTCGTGTTTATGCACATCATAATATAAGGCATTAATATTAAAGTCTCGACGCACCACATCATCTTCAAGTGTTCCATAGCAATTATCACGTACGATTACGCCACTTTTAGCCGTTTGCACTTTGCCAGAACGAAAGGTGGCTACCTCAATAAATTTACGTGCAGAAAACATTACATGTACTAGGCGAAAACGTCTACCAATTAAACGTGAGCGCTTAAACAGCTTGTGTACTTGTTCAGGTTTGGCATCGGTAGCTATATCAAAATCTTTTGGCTCCAAGCCGAGCAATAAGTCTCTAACGCAGCCCCCGACTAAATAAACTTCAAAACCAGCTTTGTGAATGGTATTAACCACTCTAATAGCGTCTCTATCTAGAAATTTTTTGTCAAACTTGACACTTTGACGGACAGGCTTCATAGGTATATTTTTATTTAAAACTTACAGGTGCTGTAAGTTAACAGCAGGTTTGGGTGTCCAGCCAGATTGCTGATGCTCAGCAACAACTGCAGTATAAACACCGCCACGCACATTAAAAATCGCCTTTAAACGCATAAAACGTGGATTGGTTGCTGCCACCAGATCATCTAAGATTTGGTTAGTCACTGCCTCATGAAAAGCACCCTCATCACGGAATGACCAAATATACATTTTTAAAGATTTAAGCTCAACACAAGACTGATCGGCAATGTATTCTAAATGTAGTGTAGCAAAATCAGGCTGACCTGTTTTTGGGCACAAACAAGTGAACTCTGGCATATCAATCTGAATGACGAAATCACGATCAGAATTTGGGTTATCAAAAACTTCTAAAACTTTACTAGGCTTACTTGACATTGGTTCTGTCCTTTGTAGAAAATTGCCCGACTATTTTATCAAAAAGTACTGTAAATGTTCCGTGTCTATAAAAATAGAAAATAGAAATAAATAACAGCATCAATAAATGTACCCACCATAATCCCACAATCGGAGATGAGTCACCATGCTCAAGGGTTGATTTGGCGATTAATAAAGTATTATTGTATAAGATAAACACAGCCACACCAACTAGTACACCTAAATTTTTACCCCCTCTAGGGGAAGCTTTACCGAGCAGAATACCCAAAGCAGACAAAATCAACACACTTAGTGGTTGTGATAAGCGCCATTGCAATTCTGCTATTTCGTTAAGCTCGTCAGAGTAAAGCAGATCTAGTGTACCTTTCCCTTCAACCTTGTTGTAATTAGTGATAGATTTTTGTACTTCACCGTCAATAATTTGCAAATCATACAAATCAAAATTAAGAATTTTTTTATTAGTGTCACCAGGAAAGCCATGATAGCGTGTACCATCTTTGAGGCGTAAATACGTGCTTTTAGTAATGGAATCAGTATATTTTTGCGCTTGTTTAGCCAAGGTTATAATCGGCTCACCAGCAGACAATGCATAGATAAAAATCTCTTCCATGTCTTGGCCATCGGCTTTTTCACTATCCTTAACTTTAGAAGCATAAAAAACAATATCCCCATTTTTAAACTCTTGAAACTCACCCTGCTTAATGAATGAAAATTCTGAAGCGTTCTCGGTGCGATCCATAATCATGCTTCTTTGTTGTGTAGACCAAGGCACTGCAATCGTCGTTAAAAACAAAATAAATACAAAAATAGTAACAATAATTGGCTGAATAAACACCATAAAATGCTTATCACCCAAACCCATGGAATTCATCACAATTGCCTCAGAACTTTTATACAACTTACTAACTGCCAAAATAATGGCCAAGAACAAAGACAACGATAAAATCAGAGGGACATCTCTAACCACTTTAAAACCAATCAATGGAAACAAATCAGCAACAGGTATACCTATCTGTAAGCTCTCTTGTATCACAACCGCTAATTGATTACCAAACACCACTAAACCGATCACAATAAAAATAGCCATCAAAAACACCAGTACCTTGCGCATTAGGTATTTGGCAATAATGGTGTTGGTAGATTTAAAGGCTTGCTTGAAAACAGATATTGGCTTCATGGCTTAAGTATAAGCGAACCGGTGTATTTTAAAAAGTTTTTATTTCTTTTGCGACATTGAAGAGAAGAATTCATCGTTAGTTTTAGTCATTTTCAAGCGATCAATTAAGAACTCTGCAGCTTCAACGGTATCCATCGGATGCAAAATCTTACGCAAGATCCACATCTTCTGTAATTCTTTCTCATCAGTAATTAGCTCTTCACGACGTGTACCAGAAGCATTGATGTTGATAGCTGGGAAGATACGTTTTTCACTTAAGCGTCGCTCAAGGTGCAATTCCATATTGCCAGTACCTTTGAATTCTTGATAAATCACTTCATCCATCTTAGAGCCTGTATCAATCAATGCTGTGGCAATAATGGTAATACTACCCCCATTTTCGATATTTCTAGCCGCACCAAAGAAACGTTTTGGACGTTGTAGTGCGTTAGCATCTACACCACCAGTAAGGACCTTGCCTGAAGATGGGGCAACCGTATTATAAGCACGTGCAAGACGCGTAATTGAATCCAACAAAATAATCACATCTTTGCCTTGTTCTGCACGTCTTTTCGCCTTGTTGATAACCATTTCAGCCACTTGAACGTGACGCTTTGCTGGCTCATCAAAAGTAGAGGCAATCACCTCGCCACGTACCGTGCGTTCCATCTCTGTTACCTCTTCAGGGCGCTCATCAATTAACAGTACGATCAGCTCACATTCAGGATGATTACGAGAAATTGAAGAAGCAATATTTTGCATAATCATGGTTTTACCGGCTTTAGGTGGTGCTACCAATAAACCCCTTTGTCCTTTACCAATAGGCGATACAAGATCAATTACTCTGGCAGTAATGTCTTCTGTGCCGCCATTACCAATTTCTAGTGTAATTCGCTCGTTCGGATGTAAGGGTGTGAGTGATGCAAAAGGAATTCTGTTTCTAACATTGTCTGGATCTTCGCCATTCACCTCAGAAACTTTCACCAAAGCAAAATATTTTTCGCCTTTTTTAGGGGCGCGAATCTTACCGGTAACTAAATCACCGGTGGATAAATTAAAGCGTCGAATTTGATTAGGAGAAACATAAATATCATCTGGGCCAGAAATATAAGAATCATCTGCAGATCTTAAAAAACCATAGCCATCTTGCAATATATCCAGCACACCATCGCCTAATACCTCTTCATTATTAGCCGCTTTAGTTTTAAGAATCGAAAAAATGAGGGTTTGTTTTTTGGCGCGTGAGATGTTTTCTATGCCTAAAGATTGTGCCAATTCTAATAATTCGGCAGGTGTAGAGCGTTTGAGTTCAGATAGTTTCATGTATTTTCCAATGAATATTAAGAGAATAAGTGCCGGTCAGAACGACCAACATGAATGCGCTAACGCGCGATAAAAGGTTTTATTAAAAATTGTTATAAAAAAAATAATTAACTGCTTAAGTTAATCGCTTATGGTTTAAATATTAGTGTCGATAAAAGCGCTTAATTCTGCTTTTGTTAAAGCGCCCATTTTAGTTGCTTCAACAGCACCGTTCTTGAATAATAACATAGTTGGGATACCACGAATACCAAATTTTGGCGGTGTTTTATCGTTTTCATCAACATTAATTTTAGCTATCACAACCTTACCATCATATTCATCAGCAATTTCATCTAATACTGGCGCCAGTGCTTTACAAGGTCCGCACCAAGGCGCCCAGAAATCTACTAAAACCACTTGTG
>DTVJ01000118.1:0-2733 GCA_012963565.1 Piscirickettsiaceae bacterium | reverse complement strand
AGTGCTTTACAAGGTCCGCACCAAGGCGCCCAGAAATCTACTAAAACCACTTGTGATGAATTAACAACATCTGCTTCAAAAGAGGCATCCGTTACTGCTTTAATTTTGTCGTTCATATGTTTATGTAATGTTAATCTGAAAGGAATAAGTCACAGCAGAACTGCTGTCTATGGGCAAATTATATCGATTATTTTGCGCTTGTGCCATTATTTTACAATTTTTCTTCAAGCGTGTATTTCAACAATTTTTCTTCCTTTTGACTCAAGGGTTGTTTGTTGGCATTACTCACAAAGAAAATATCTTCCACACGCTCTCCCATCGTGGCAATTCTAGCATTGACTAAACGTATATTAAGTTGATGGAAAATATAGGCAATATTGGATAACAGTCCTTGCTTATCAAGCACATTGATATCAACTTGGGTAAGGTTCCATTTTTTATTATGAGAAAAAGCAACGTTCATTTTATGATCAAAATGTCGATGTGAGTGCTTAGCCCCTGCCTCTTTAATACTAATAGTTGTTTGCTTAAGCCCGTCTTCTATCTCTTGATTGATGTTAATTTTTTCCAGAATATCATCTTGTAAAACACTAATGGTATTGTAGGCTTTATGGTCTTTACTTGTTAAGATTTTGGCGTCAACAATATCCAGTCCGAGTTTTTCAATAATACTAACTAACTTAAAGAACAAGCCTTTAGAATCATCACCATAAACAAAAATATCCACCACATTATGCTCGGATAGCCTTGAAGACACCTTGATTTTTTCATCGCTTGATTTCATTAGTAGCCATAAATGCCACAAAATATCTTCTATTTCATAGCGTAAGAAGTAATCCTTAGGTAAGGTTAAAAAGATTTGCTCAGCTTGTTGAATGTCATAGCCTTGTTGTTGAATATCACTAATGACAGCTTGCTTCACCTGCTTAATTTTCTGGCTCATGCTTGGTGGCTTAATCGCACCACTGAGTATCTGCTCTTTGGTTTTATAGAACAACTTCCTTAACAAGGAATCCTTCCAATCATTCCATAAATCAGCTTTAGTGGCACGAATATCTGCTACTGTCAATAAGTATAAAAATTCTAAAAATTGCACCGAGCCGACTGCTTTAGAAAATTTTTCAATCACGTCAAAATCTTCTAAATCTTGTTTTTGTGCTATTTGAGACATTAGCAAATGTTGACTAACCAGCCCAGATATCAAATCCACATCATCAGCCTTGAGTTGATGATGCTTACAAAAAACTCGCGCATCTTCAGCACCCAATTCAGCATGATCACCACCTCGACCTTTACCAATGTCGTGAAAAAGACCTGCTAATAATAGCAACTCTGGCTTGTTAATAGTTTTAGCGATGTCACTACACAACTCAAACTCTTTGGAAAATTCTCGTACGAAAAAACGCCTTAAATTACGAATCACAAACAAAGTATGTTGATCAACCGTATAAGTATGGAATAAATCATATTGCATTAAGCCTGTTATGTGCCCAAATGCAGGAATATAGCGCTCCAATACGCCATAACGGTTCATGAGTTTTAATGCTTTGTTAACACCCTTTTTTTGTTGTAACAACTCAATAAATAAGCGATTATTTTTTCGTTTTTTGTAATAATCTTCATCAATAATATCAATATCACGCTGCATCTGTCTAAGCGTACCAGCACTGATACCACGCACATAACTGTGCTTGGAAATCAATAAGAAAATCTCAATGAAAGCAGAAGGATTTTCTTTAAAGACTTGGTCGTTTGTTGTCTGAATATAGCCATAACTAATAACAAAATGCTCATTCAAGGTTTGTGTATGCAGCACCCTGTCTTCTAATAGTTGCAACAAAATATCATTCAAACGAGATACCTTAGTTACCGTTCGATAGTAATCCTTCATAAATTGCTCAACTGCCATACTATCGTCGTTGGTATAGCCTAGTATCTTAGCCACTTCTCTTTGATACTGAAAAGCGATCCTGTCTTCTCGACGCTTGGCAATTACATGCAAGGCAAAACGCACCTTCCATAAAAATAACTGCCCTTGCTTTAACAAATCATACTCGTTTTCAGTTAGATAAGATTTATCAACCAAATCAGACAAAAGATTCACATCAAAATACCACTTAGCTACCCAGGAAACGGTTTGAATATCTCTGAGCCCGCCAGGGCTTTCTTTCAAATTAGGCTCTAAATTGTAGGCTGTGTTAGAAAAATTACGATGACGATTGCGTTGTTCTTTTTGTTTTTCTACAAGAAACGATTGGGATGACCAGTTACTTGATTTAATCATGGATTTCATTTTTAAAAACAGAGTGTTTTTGCCTGTTAATAATCGTGATTCTAATAAATTAGTTACCACACTCAAATCATCAATTTCAACCACACAGTCTTGTATATCTCGTGTTGAATGCCCTACTTCTAAGCCCACATCCCACAAAAAAGCTAAGAATTTAGAGATGCTTTCTTGATAAATATCATGAGTGCCATTGGGAATAAGAATCAATAAATCAATATCAGAATAAAGATGTAGTTCACCCCTGCCATAGCCACCCACTGCTACCAAACACAGCTTGCTATCCATCTCAAAACTTTGCCAAATATCTTTTAAAAGTACATCAACGCCGTCACTACGAGCAAGCACTAACGCTTCAACAGAATCAGGATCTTTTAAAAAATCAGCTTCAAGCGATTGTTGTAATGTTTGGTATCGGGTTTTGAAGTCATCTAAATTCATGGTTA
>DTVJ01000117.1 GCA_012963565.1 Piscirickettsiaceae bacterium | reverse complement strand
AAATACTAATAAACTAGCAGCGAACCGCAACATATTTACTGTGGGTGATGGTCTAAGTGTATTTGGTAATAATAATTTTAAAATTAGTAATTTTGAGAAACTTAAGCCAATACTGTATGGAGATAATCATACAAATATTGACAATGAAGATGCAAAAAAACTGATTAACTTTGTACGCGGTGTTGATGTTTTTGATGAGTTTCCAGGGCAATCTGAAAGATGGAAGCTTGGTGATACTTACCACGCCGATTTACTAGTGGTAGGGCCGCCTAATGCCAGGGTGACTGACAACCCTGATAAAGCTAACACTGATGCAAGTTATCGTTATAACAAAGGCTACCATAACTTTGCACTAACAAATAAAAACAGAAAGAGTGTTGTTTTTGCTGCAGCGAATGATGGCATGTTGCACGCCTTTGATTTAAAAACTGGTGAAGAGTTGTGGGCATTTATTCCACCTATGGTACTGCCAAGGTTGCAACTTATGCGATCTGCTACAGCTAAGCAAAGTACAAGTATTTATGGCGTAGATGGTTCACCAGTTTATAAGGATGTTTATTTTCAGGGCCGATGGAGAACAGTTGTTATGGGTGGCTTAGGTATGGGTGGACATGGCTATTATGCACTTGATGTAACTGATATTGAAGACCCTGTTCATTTATTTAGTTTTGCGTATGATCCAGCAACACAGCAAGGTTCTGTGTGGCGCGGACAAAATGGGCAAAAAACTGTAACAAGTGATTTTAATAAGTTGGGTGAGGCATGGTCTAAGCCGTTAATGCTTAGAATACCAAATTATGGCTGGGTTGCTGTATTTGGCGGTGGATTTAATAATGAAATATCTGAGTATGGATCAATGGTATATATCGTTGATCTGGAGAATGAAGGGCGCCTGGTAAAAGCAATAAGTGTATATGACACCAGCAATAAACTCACCAATGCTGTTCCTGCATCAATGACTGCAATCACACCTGATAGTAGCGAAAAGGCTAATTACACTGGAGCGATGGTTTATTTTGCTGATCTTGAAGGTAAATTATGGAAGCTTGATTTAACTGATCAAGGGTCAATGTTTGCCATGGAGCAGATATTTGATGCCGAAGCCTCTCATCCTAATAAAATGCCGCCCGGCAATGGAAGGTTAACTTACTTCCCTGTTGCACCGTCTATAGGTAGTGACGGTAAATTGCGACTATTCTATGGCACTGGCGATATGCAGGATCTGATGGATAACAATCAAAATGTAGATAATCGTTTTTATGGCATTAAAGAACAAGATTTTTCTAATCCTGCCGAGCAGGGTAGGGCTGATAGATTTACTGAAAGTAGCCTGCTAGATGTTACTAATGAAACAGATATTTGCTCTGATGAAGATGACAGGGGCTGGAAAATTAAACTAAAGCCTACAGAAAAGGTTACCTCTAAAGCCAATGTATCTTATGGCACGGTTACTTTTTCACGATATACGCCATTAACTACAGAGAGTTGCGAACTTGGAAAAACATCAATTACAGGCGTCGATTACCAATGTGGAAGTGAGGAGTTTAATTTTGATTTAGGCATAGGAATCACGACAGTGCCTACGCTGTATAGAGGTAAGTTATATATAGGTATTAGTGGTGATGCAATCAACACCTTTACCCCACCTGATGGCTGGATTAAGAAAGATAATTTACTAATGGGAGAGCCTGGAGATCTGTCTAATTGGCAGGGCGTCAAGATGAAAAGTTGGAGAGAAAAATTTTAATTTTACAGTTCTTTTTGACTTTATAAATAAATGAAAGGTG
>DTVJ01000116.1 GCA_012963565.1 Piscirickettsiaceae bacterium | reverse complement strand
TTGAGACAGCTGTTCGCCTTGCAGAAATTAAAAATATTATTGGCATTAAAGATGCCACCGGAGATCTTAATGTTGCTAAAGCGTTAATAGACAGCTGTCCTGATGATTTCTTGCTTTATAGTGGTGATGATGCCACGGCAGTTGAATTCATTTTAATGGGCGGCCATGGCGGTATTTCAGTGAGTGCAAATGTTGCCCCCAAAGAAGTCTCAGATGCTTATAATGCTGCTATGGATAATGATCGTAATTCAGCAGAAGTTATCAACACAACATTGAGTGGTTTACATCAGCATTTATTTATCGAATCTAATCCTATTCCAGTTAAGTGGGCGCTACATAGAATGCACAAATGTGAAAGTGGCATTCGCTTGCCACTGACTAAATTATCACAAGAAGCTCAAACAACATTAGAGCAGGACTTATTATCATTGGGAGTTATATAAATATGTTAGCTAAATTATCAATTATTTTCTTGGCTTTATCTTTAGGTGGTTGCATTTCACTCGGCGGCGATGAAAAGGTAGAAAAACAAACAGTACTTGGCGAAAGAGATATTAAATATTATTCTAACAAAACCGTTACTTCGTTAGAGATTCCACCGGACTTAACCAGCCCTAGTTCTCAAAATGCATTTAAGTTAAGTGAATACGTTTCTAACATTCAAGAAGATACCATTAGTTTTTCAAAAAAAGACAATGCCATTAAAGAAACATCAAGTATCTTAGGTACGACTTCGGGTATCGAAGTTAAGAAATCAGGTAATCGTCGTTGGCTATTGGTTGATCAAAAACCAGATGCAGTGTGGAATTTATCTAAGAGCTTCTTCAAGTCAAACGGTTTTGCCATTAAGAAAACCAATAAAAAGATTGGTTTAATGGAAACGGATTTCTTAGAAAATCATCCTGAAATTCCTGATCAATCTTTGGGTGTAATTCGTTCTATGCTTCAAAAGCAAATGGCAACAAAGTATACCTTGCCAATTGTAGATAAATATCGTATTCGTATCGAGCCTACTGATAATGGCAACAGGTCTGAGGTGTATTTATCATTGACTTCGATGGAGGAAGTGATAACTAAGAAAGGCGGTAATGATGAAAGCACCATTTGGCAATCTCGCCCTAAAGATCAAGCACTAGAAACAGAAATGTTGTATCTATTGATGACATTCTTAGGCAGTGACCATGCTGTGGCAAGAGAAAAAATCATTCAAGCCAAGGAAGAACAAAAAATAACAGTAACTCAATCTAAAGGTGTTAATGGTTATGCCAAACTAACCTTTTTATTGAATCAATATGACACATGGGGTAATATCGGCTGGGCACTTGACCAGCTGAATGTTGATGTTGAAGACAAAGACGTCAAAGAAGGTAGCTTTTATATTAATCTTGCTAGAACTGAAGATAAAGGTATATTCTCTCGATTGTTTGGCGACGATGCAATTAAGAAATCTTTCCAGATTCTTGTTAGACAGACTGAGAGTAATATAACCGAAGTTTACTTTAATGCTTTATCTGAAGAAAATGAGCAAGAAACAATCGACTTTAGTCACGAATTCTTAGGAAATATTGCCAAGCAGTTTTAACGCTAGGGTGGCATTATCATCAGTAATTATTAATCAAATCATCCAACAAGAGACATTGCTGGATGATTTATCGGATGATGATTTGGCTGATTTTTGCCAAACGGCAAATCTAGCCTACCGATCGGGCAATCCTATCATTAGCGACCAAGATTATGATTTTATCTATCTGCCTGCGTTAAAAAACCGAGTACCACAACATTCATTATTTCAATC
>DTVJ01000115.1 GCA_012963565.1 Piscirickettsiaceae bacterium | reverse complement strand
ATTATTGTGCTGTTAACTGGCAATGGCAAAGGTAAGTCTTCATCTGCACTGGGTATGGTATGTCGAGCGCTAGGCTATGATATGAAAATCGGCATTGCTAAATTTTTAAAGGGTGTGCAAGATACTGGCGAAGATGCCTTCTTAGCTAAACAACCTAATGTACAAACTGCTTCTATGAAAACAGGATTTACTTGGGATACACAAGATAAAGAATACGACACCTCAATGGCTGTAGAAACCTGGTCTGAAGCTGAAAAATATCTTTGTGATGAATCGATTGATTTGGTAGTCCTAGATGAGCTTACCTATATGATTAGCTACAAGTATCTTAATGAACAACAGATTCTTGATGCATTAAACAATCGCCCTAAAGATCAACACGTGGTCATTACTGGAAGAGCTGCCAGTCAAAGCTTAATTGATATTGCTGATACTGTAAGTGAGGTTAAAGATGTTAAGCACGCCTTTAGAGCTAATATCAAAGCGCAAAAAGGAATCGACCTTTAAGTATTTTCAGCCATATATTGCAAGGCTTGATATAAATACTCTACCGGAACTACTTTTAATCCTTTAGGGGCTTTTTTAGGCATATTGCCCTTTGGTATGATTGCCACCTTAAAGCCGTGTTTTTGTGCCTCTGCTAAACGTTCAATGGCATTGTAAACTGGGCGCACTTCACCGGTTAAACCTACCTCGCCAAATGCAATCCAATCTTGAGGAATAACTCTGTCTCGCAAACTCGACATAATCGCCAGCATAACTACCAAGTCAGATGCTGTTTCATTAACTTTAATACCGCCAACTACATTCACAAATACATCTTGATCGTGCGTTGCTACCCCACCATGTTTATGCAGAACTGCGAGTTGCAATGCAAGACGATTTTGCTCCAAACCAACACACACACGTTTAGGATTGCCACTAGCTTGATCAACCAAAGCTTGCACTTCAATCATTAGTGGCCTGGTTGCTTCACGGGTTACCATTACCATTGAGCCTGGCGAAGGTTTGGCTTGATTAGATAGAAATATTGCTGATGGGTTGTCAACCTGTTGGAGTCCTGTTTCGCTCATAGCAAACACACTGATCTCATTCACTGCACCAAAGCGATTTTTAACTGCACGGATAATACGATAACGACCACCTGCATCACCTTCAAAATACAGTACAGCATCTACCATGTGCTCAAGAATTCTCGGGCCGGCTAATGCACCACCTTTAGTTACGTGACCAATCATTAATAAAATGGTATTGGTTTGTTTAGCAAACTGCGTTAATTGTGCAGCGCAATCACGCACTTGAGTGACCGATCCTGGCGCTGATGTAGAGCCATCTGTTACCATGGTTTGAATTGAATCAATGACGATCACTTTAGGCTGTACTTCTTTGGAGAGCTTAATAATTTTTTCTAAATGGGTTTCACTCAGTAACAAAATATCTTCATGAATTCCTAAGCGTAATGCTCTGTCACTAATCTGATCAGCAGACTCTTCACCACTCACATACAAAGTAGTATTGTCTTTATTGATCGCAGCTATAGCTTGCAATATCAGTGTTGATTTACCAATACCTGGATCACCACCAATTAGTACCACTGAACCATCCACTAAGCCGCCGCCTAAGGTACGGTCAAGCTCACTCAAACCAGTACTTAATCTGATTCTATTTTCTGATTTAATATCGGAAAGGTTTTGAACTTTTGAAGGAGGAAGATCTTGTAAGCTTACAGGTTTAGATGAAGTTGCCTGCGATAACACAACCTCTTCTAAAGTATTCCATGCTTTACAATCTAGACATTG
>DTVJ01000114.1 GCA_012963565.1 Piscirickettsiaceae bacterium | reverse complement strand
ACTTTTCAACACTTTTAACCATTGAAGTCATGTTGGCGCCCATATTCGGATCCATCGAGTTGGCAAGACGTGTCATATCGGTGGTGATTGAATAAATAATGACAAACATACCAATAATGGTGGCACTAAATACTGCTAAGGCAGGTAAGAAGAATCGTTCAAATTTTGTATTGGTATTTTTTTCAACACCTTCAAGCATTCTTTCCAAGTCACTAATACTAGAGGTAATCATCACCTCATCGTCTTCAACTTTTTGTGTATTTTTATTGGCGTCTGTCATATTATCCTACTGGCAAAATTCATTGATTACTTGATTTAAAAGCTGATCTTGGTAATCGTCACAAATAAATGCATCACCTAATTCTTTTAATAGCACCAAACGAATATTGCCATCGATTACTTTCTTATCAACTGACATTGCTGCCATGAAATCAGAAGCACTAATTTTACCGGCAATAGAGATTGGTAAATTAGCTTTTTCTAATAAATCTTGCACTTGAGCAACCTGATCACTAGATAAATAATCTTCAAGCTGAGATAGCTTTGCAGCCATCAACATACCCACCGAAATTGCCTCACCATGCAGGTACATACCATAGCCCAATGTATTTTCAATCGCATGACCAAAGGTGTGGCCTAAATTAAGTAAAGCACGTTTACCCGCCTCTAATTCATCCTCTGCAACGATATTAGCCTTATCTTCACACGATTGATACACCGCCTCGATTGTTAGTGCTTTATCTCTGGACATTAAACCATGGATATTTGTTTGCAGATAGTTCAAAAAATGGGTATTGCCTAATAACCCATACTTAATCACTTCGGCCATACCGGCTGAATATTGCCTATTATCCAAGGTATCTAGTGTATCTACATCAATCACCACGCATTTCGGCTGGTAAAAAGCACCAATCATATTCTTACCCAAGACATGATTTACACCGGTTTTACCACCCACACTTGAGTCCACTTGTGAAAGTAGCGTGGTTGGGATTTGAATAAAATTCACACCACGTTGATAACTAGCTGCTGCAAAACCGGTCATATCGCCAATCACACCGCCACCTAAAGCAATGAGTGTACAAGAGCGATCAAAGCGCGTTTCAAGTAATGCGCTAAAAATTAGATTAACTGTATCAAGTGTTTTATACTGCTCACCATCGGGTAAGACAACCTCAGCAACTGTATATTCACTCAATAATAACTTTACCTGATCCAAATAAAGGGGTGCAACTGTGGTATTGGTGACAATCATCACTTGTTTACCACTGATGTGTTGAGTTAATAGTTCAGGCTGTGATAATAAATCTTGCCCGATATAGATCGGATAAGATTTTTCACCTAGATCAAGTTTAAGTGTTCTCACGCGTAGTGCCTTTGTTCGCCATCACCAGAAACGTTTTCAACGCAACGTCCACATAATTCAGGATGCTCGTCATAACTACCTACGTCCTCACGATGATGCCAGCAACGTACACATTTATCAAATTCGCTTTTTGAAACTTTAAGCATTACACCCTCTCCCGCTTCAACACAACCCGCTACTTGTTCACTGATTGGGTGAATTCTAGCATAGGAAGTAATAAACACAAAGCGCAACTCATCACCCAATTTAGCTAATGATTGATAAACTTCATCTACACAATAAATATCTACTTCAGCATCTAGTGAGGATCCAATCACCTTTTCAGCACGCATGCCTTCCATTTGTTTACGAATTTCTGGGTTAATTAAACGCGCAGTTTCGATAGAATCATTTTGATAGCCACCTATTAATTCTTGATACCAAGATTGCAAGAAAATACTCTCGTCTGTA
>DTVJ01000113.1 GCA_012963565.1 Piscirickettsiaceae bacterium | reverse complement strand
GCCGACTACGAATTAAAAAGTTATTGTTGCTTTTATATTTATCACTACCAAGTTTAATCTTGCCTTTTCCACCAGCAAAGAGAATAAGGTTAGCCTTTGGATTATCAGGTGATTCAATGAGTATTTGTTGGGTTACACCAATACGTGTATCGAAAGTAACAATGTTAGCATTTACCGTTGTTACACTGAACAACACATAATAGCCAATGTTTAAGCCTATTAAACCTCGAATATATCTGAATCTACTGATAGTTAGCTACTGAACGGTAATTGATGTTGGCATAAAGTTAATGCTAATATCCGGCTTAACATCATCATACTCAAACACATTATGCATATTCCATGAAGAGTTGATAGAGAGGCTAGTAGTTTCGGCATTCATAACAAATGGACTGGTTAACGTGTATGTTATCTCCATAGCGGCTCCATCATTAATAGATACAGCTCCGTTTGCAGCTAAAAGAACTGGATAATTATCAAAATTTACTACAATCGTGTAGTCTGAGGCTGTTGTATTTGCTAGTGGTGCTGCAGCTCTATGCACCCCCATAGAACTAGCAGTGCCATCTGTACATGCACTACTTGCAAGACCGCACGCTCTAAGTGTAAATTGATTATTCACTGTTGATTTAAATTTTGTATAAGTTCCATAAGTAAGAGTTACGTTGGTTGATATTAAACCAGCCACCTCTGAAGGAGTTGCGTTAGCAATATTTATCACTTGTGTTGTTTCATTTAATGTAAGCCACTTTCCAGTAGTGGAGTTATAGAGTTCATTCTTAGTATAAGTTACCGTAAATTTATCAATTTGAGTATGTGGAATCGGATAGTCTGTTGCTACAGCGGCATTTGCAGTAATCAATAATAATGTATAGATAATAGTTTTTATAGCCTTCATGGTTAACTGCCTCGAGAAACACTTATAGTTGCATTAATAGTTTTTTCCAAAACAATTTCATGCCTTCTTTCAACCGGTTGTAATAATTTAGTACGAAGACCTGCTACTGCAGATTTGGTGCTTGTTTTCTTACCAAATGTATATTTAAGTTTAGCAAAGCTTCTATCTTTATCTTTAGAACTGTACTTTTCTTTTTCCATTGTATGACCAACCTCTAACATTGTATTGTTATCAAGTGGGTAAGTCACACGTACTTGATTATCTTTATAGTCACTTCTGCCAGCCGTCACCGCATCAAACTCAGAATGTGATAAGTACACTTTTAGGTCTTTGTTTGAAGGAAGGATAGAGCCACCAATTTCAACATCCCAGCCATCGAGTGCTTGTTCAAACTCAGCAGAACCAACCTCTTTCTTGCCAGAGATTGCATGGTAAACGTTTACTCTAGCTTCTAAATCATTAGAAATTGCCTCGACACCAATACTTGACCTCTTGTGCTTGTTTTTAGCAGAGTAATCATAGAATGCATTAATACCATACATCATATCATCAGCTACGATATTTCTATAACCCAAGCCTAGGTTATAACTCTTCTGGGAATCTCTAGTTCTAGCGTTTAATTGATAGAAGTACATGTCATCTTTAGAGTTTTGCATGATTGGTTGAACTGTTTCTAATTCAATTGTAGGTTTGTAATTGTTTTCAACTTGAATCTCAATTGAAGTTCTTTGCATCCAATCTGGTGCGTCTTCATAAAGTGCTTCTTTACCTAGATTAATCGCTTTATTCACTACATCTGTTACGCTATCAGCAGTAGCTATACTTGAGAGACTTATTGCTATAGTAGTTACTGTTGTTACTGCAAGCGTTACTATCTGGTTATTTGATATTTTCATGGTGTTATTCAAATTGGTATGAAATAATAAT
>DTVJ01000112.1 GCA_012963565.1 Piscirickettsiaceae bacterium | reverse complement strand
GATATCAGACACTGTGATTTCACATGGACCTTTTTTATCGATAACTACTTCGGCATTTTCTGTTGTATTTAGAGCAACTGAAACTTCTTTTAAGTTTAATAAAATGTCTAGTACGTCTTCCTGGACACCGTCAATGGATGAGAACTCATGCATCACACCATCAATGGCTACTTCAGTCACTGCTGAACCCACCATAGAAGATAATAATGTTCTTCTAAGTGCGTTACCTAACGTATGACCAAAACCTCTCTCTAAAGGTTCAAGCATTACTCTGTATTCGTTAGTACCAATCTGTGATGACTCAACTAACTTTGGCTTTAAAAAATTTCTTGCACTACCTTGCATAATTAATTCCCTATTTTGAATACAATTCAACAATTAAATGTTCTTCGATATCTGATGAAAGATCATCACGAGCGGGAACATTTTTAAACACACCTTTAAGTGCTTTTGTATCTACATCAACCCATTCAACTTGACCAGCTTGCTCAGCTAACTCAACAGCTAGTTGGATACGGCTTTGTTTTTTGGCTTTTTCTCTAATTGAGATTTCGTCGTTAGCACTAACTTGATAAGAAGGTATGTTAACAATAGATCCATTAACCACAATGGATTTGTGTGAAACTAATTGTCTTGCTTCAGCACGTGTAGAGCCAAAACCCATACGGTAAACCACGTTATCTAAACGACACTCTAATAGTGATAATAAATTTTCACCAGTAGAACCTTTCTTTTGAGAAGCTTTTTTATAATATAGACGGAATTGCTTTTCTAAGATGCCGTATATGCGTCTTACTTTTTGCTTTTCACGTAATTGTAAACCATACTCAGTGCCTTTTTGACGACGGGCATTGGCACCGTGTACGCCAGGAAGTTGAGTAAGCTTACATTTAGAATCTAATGATCTAATGCCACTTTTAAGAAATAAGTCCGTGCCTTCGCGACGTGCTAATTTACAAGTAGGTCCAGTATATCTAGCCATAATTTATCCTTATACTCTGCGTTTCTTAGAAGGACGACAACCGTTATGAGGGATTGGCGTTACATCTGTGATTGATTGAATTTTTAAACCTTGTGCATTAAGACCACGAATCGCAGAATCTCTACCAGGACCCGGGCCTTTAACACGAACCTCTAAGTTCTTCATGCCAAAAGCCATTGCTTTTTCACCACAACTTCCACCTGCTACTTGTGCTGCAAATGGGGTGGATTTTCTTGAACCTCTAAAACCAGAACCGCCTGCTGTTGCCCAACAAACTGCGTTGCCGTGGCGATCGGTAATCATAACGATGGTGTTGTTGAATGTTGCATGAATATGCGCAATACCGTCAGTAATGACTTTTTTTGATTTTTTCTTTGCTGGTGCTTGAGCCATAATATCTACCTATGATTATTTAATTAAACGACGAGGACCCTTGCGAGTTCTGGCGTTTGTTTTAGTTCTTTGACCACGAAGTGGTAATGATTTTCTATGGCGGATACCACGGTAGCAACCTAAATCTTTTAAGCGCTTAATATCCATAGCTACTTGACGACGAAGATCACCTTCAACTTCAAACTTAGCCACTGCACTACGAATTAATTCCAACTGATCTTCAGCCAAATCAGCCACCTTAGTCGTTGGGTCTAATTTAAGCTCTGCGCAAATCGCTTTCGCTCTTGTGTCACCAATACCAAAGATTGATTGTAAGCCAATTACAATGTGTTTATGTGTTGGAATGTTTATTCCTGCAATACGTGCCATATATTATTTCCTTATATCTTACTTTTTAGTCTAAATTTGTTCGATTTTTTTATATAAAAATCATACAAAAATTTAAATTCGAAAAACC
>DTVJ01000111.1 GCA_012963565.1 Piscirickettsiaceae bacterium | reverse complement strand
GAAAGATT
This sequence comes from Piscirickettsiaceae bacterium, assembly GCA_012963565.1. Classification (GTDB taxonomy): domain Bacteria; phylum Pseudomonadota; class Gammaproteobacteria; order PS1; family Pseudothioglobaceae; genus Thioglobus_C. The sequence continues at coordinate 1,833 of DTVJ01000111.1, read as the reverse complement.
ATCGAAATAAGTTATGAAACTAAACTAAAAATACTGAATTGATATGGGATGCTTTTGAGCTTTGGAAGTATTAAGTACGTAAATTACTAAATTTCACATCTAATCCAGTTTCACCTGCCGATCTCACTTACATACCAGCGATCCGCTCTCCAAGCATAATGAAAAATATATTGCTTGTACTTGTCTACAAGTTCATCAGAGCATCCATCCGCTCTTAGGTTATCCCACACACTCAGAAACTCATCATCTCTATATTCACGCTCGTGAATCTTATTACCAGCCTCATCCCAGAATACCCACAGACCATCCCCACCCCAGCCCTTATGTATTCCAGTGCAGGCTAATTTACCATTACTGTGCCAGAACTTCCATTCACCACCACGCTCATCTTGGTCTTTATAGTAACCTTCGGACTTCTTATTACCATTCTCATACCACGCAGTCCATAATCCAGTTTCCCACATATTATCAACTTTAACTCCTCTAGACATCATTTGACCATTCTCGTACCAAGCTGTAAACATATAAAAGGAACCATCAAAATAAATATCAATAGATTCATGAAGTTTATTGCCACTTTCATACCACGCATAACAGTTACCAGTATAGTTGAAGTTATCGAAGTATCCTCCTTCCCATCGCTTCTGGCCATTAGGGTAATATTCAATAGGTCTTTTCATTCTCATATTACAATTGTGCCAAACTGCTTAATTTAGTATTTCGTTTTGGAATATTACAAAACACAGACTTATGCTTCTCAATAGATTTAAGAATCTTTACAAGTGGTTCACATTCTGAATCTAACCAAATACGCCATAATCCATCATCAGTAATTAATTCAGATTCTGAGTAGTCATATTTAAACTCATATAGCTTGTTGTTAAGCGTATCAAAGAATTCCCATTCTATAAATTCATCACAATCCTCAGTCTGAATAACTGTCGCCACATATTGTCCATTATCATCAAAGAATTTCCAATGTGTTTGTACAGCATCCTCGATTGAATCAAAATCAAGTATAGATTCATATTCTTTAACCCCTTGATTATTCCAAGTTATACAAGGGTCACCTTTTTCTGTGCCTTCTTCAAGGCTTTTTTGACCATTTTCATGCCACATAGTAAATGATCCAGAATTATCTTCTTGACTCTTCTGGCCATTTTCATACCACGTAGTCCATAAATAATAATAGCCATGTTTAAACAATTCTTCTTGACTCTTCTGGCTATTTTCGTACCAGAAAGTATTTGAACGATAATAGCCATAATTAAACCATTCTTTTTCTAGATTGCCACTTTCATACCAATGTTTTGACTCTATTGTTTGATGGGTATCAATTATGGGGTCATTATAAGGATTGTAAAAAGTAAAAAATGTAGCGAATTCTGGTATAGGTTGAATTGATCTACTAAAGCCATAATAAGTTTTTGACTGTATACAGCCGTTGCTATACCAGGACATTTTGCTTTCTTTTATGAGGTCTTTTAAAAGTGTCGCATTTCTTACTTGTCCGTTTTTATACCAGTACATCCATAGGCCATCCATCTTGCCGTTTGTGTATGAAACTTCAAGCTTCTTTTGTTTGTTTGTATGCCAAAAAATACACAGTCCATGTTTTCGGCCGTTACTAAAATTGATTTCAGCTCTTTTGTTGCCATTTTCAAACCAAGCAGTGTACAAACCATCTGGCTTTCCATGCTTGTACTCACCAGCTGATTTCATCTGACCATTTTCATGCCAATAAATTCTGAAACCATCTGTCTTGTCTTCGTTACACATGGCTTGGGATTTGAACTTCCCATTAGGATAGATAGTTGCTTTTAAGCTACTCAT
>DTVJ01000110.1 GCA_012963565.1 Piscirickettsiaceae bacterium | reverse complement strand
CTTTCCATATCATCAACACCAATACGTGACTTCACAGTAACGGGAATATCACTTGCTTGTTTCATGGCATCAACACACTCAGCAACCAGTTGTGGTGTTTGCATTAAACACGCACCAAAACTACCTGATTGAACCCTATCAGAGGGGCAACCGACATTGATATTGACTTCATCATAACCCCAGTCTTGGGCAATTTTAGCGCACTGCGCCATCTCATTTGGATCACTGCCACCGAGTTGTAATACTAGCGAGTGTTCGTCTTCATGGTAGTCTAGTAGGCGTTTTTTATCACCATGCAAAATAGCTTTGCTAGTGATCATTTCAGTATAAAGCTGTGTGTGCTTAGACATGAGACGATAAAAATATCGACAATGTCGATCGGTCCAATCCATCATTGGCGCAACACTAAACTTATGCGGATAGTTCATCAACTAAAGTCTGTATGACAAAATTAACACTACTAGCAATAACCGTTACTCGATCGCCTGTAAAGTACTGAGTATTGGCAAAGTAAGCATCCTTAATATAAAACCCGAAACACACCATACCCACTGGCTTATCCTGAGTGCTCCCCGTAGGACCAGCAATACCGGTAATTGAAACACTTACATCACTATTAGAATGCTCAGCAACACCTTTAACCATTGCTTGCGCCGTTTGCTCACTAACTGCGCCAAATTGCGTCAGGGTTGACGGATCCACACCAAGCATGTCCACCTTTGCCTGATTGCTATAAGCAATGTAACCTCGATCAAAATAAGCAGATGATCCAGAGACACTAGTTAACAGTGAGGATAAATTACCACCCGTACAGGATTCTGCTACTGAAATAGTAAGTGAGTGCTCAATCAGTACTTGGGTCAAGGTTGCTAAGTTCATTTCAGGGCCGCTTGTACAATCTCAAAAATATCATTAGATAGGTTTTTAGTTGCCAAGATTTTTTCTAATTGTTGTTTTTGTAACGCTCGCAACTCTGGCGTATAGCGTTTCCAATGATTGTAAATACTCACTAACCTGGCGCCAATTTGAGGATTAGAGGTATTAAGTTTAATAATTACCTCAGTCAATAACTCATAGCCCTGCTGGTTGTGAAACTGGACAAAATTTTGAGCAAAACTACCAATCACACTGCGCAGTCGATTAGGTGTATTAAATGAGAACAATGTATGCTGCATTAATTGCTTAATGTTATCAACATTGCTCGCTGGCGCTAATGCTTGTGCAGCAAACCATTTGTCCATCACTTGAGTGTCATTTTGATAACGCTCAAACATTTCTGTAATTGCCTTATCTTGATATGGATTGTCAATGGCCAATAATGCGTTAAAACCACCGAGTCGATCACTCATGCAATTGGCTGTACTAAATTGAGTATAAGCTAATTCAAATTCGCCGCCTTTAACCAAATAATACAAGCAAATATTTTTCAATGATCGGTTACCGACTGCTTCTGGTGTTAGTTCATAATCATCTTGTGTATTAAGCTTGGCATAAGTCGTTAACAATAAAGATTTAAAACGCTGAATAATTTTTTCAATGACCGCTTCTCGCTTTCGTCGAATCTCAAGTACATCAATCTCATCAACACGTAAATGTAAGAATCGCTCTGATGGTAGCGTTAGCATTTCACTTACTAGCGAGTTATCTGTTTCGTTATTTAGTACTTTTTCAAATGCATCGAATAATGCTACTTCATCCACTTGATCAGGATCCAGAATTAAAGATAACCACAACTCTTGAGCATTGTCCCAACGACTAAACGCATCCGTGTCATGCTCACACAAAAACATTCTTTGCTCGAGACTCAGATTTGATGTGAGTTTAATTGGCGCTGAAAAACTTCGAAGCCAAGATGGAGTTGGCTCACACTCTAAATCTTTGAACTGATAAGTTTTTTCACGCTCATCCAACACCAATACGCCTTGATCGATCTCATGACCTTGATCATCCATCAAACCATAACGAATTGGCAAATAATAAGTATGCTCGCCAAGTTGCGTAATTATGGCACTATAAGTTTTGCTATTAGCATCATAGTGGGTTTTAATCTCTATCTCGGGTGTACCTGGTTGTGAATACCAAGTCATAAATAATTCAAAATCAAAATCATTAGCATCACCCATAGCACTCACAAAATCATCAATGGTCACAGCCTGGCCATCATGGCGCTCAAAATAGAGTTTCATGCCTTGCTGAAAACCTTCCTCACCCAAAAGAGTGTGAATCATACGAATCACTTCTGCACCCTTCTCATACACAGTAAAAGTGTAGAAATTATTCATCTCAATATAAGACTCTGGTCTCACAGGGTGTTTCATCGGACCCGCATCTTCAGCAAACTGGAAAGTACGCAAGCCATTTACATCTTCAATGCGTTTAATCGCACGTGAGTGCAAATCAGAGGTAAATTCCTGATCTCTAAAAACGGTTAAACTTTCCTTTAAACTAAGCTGGAACCAATCCTGACAGGTAACTCGATTACCAGTCCAGTTATGAAAATATTCATGCCCAATCACTGCCTCAACATTAATAAAATCTTTATCAGTCGCCGTATCAGGGTTGGCCAATACACAAGCTGAATTAAAAATATTTAGGCCTTTATTTTCCATGGCACCCATGTTGAAATCATCGACTGCCACAATCATATAAATGTCTAAATCATATTCAAGACCAAAGCGCTGCTCGTCCCAGGCAAAAGAACGCTTAAGCGAAGCCATAGCAAATTCAGTTTTATCAATGTTATGAGACTCAACGTAAATCTTGAGTGCTACTTCATTGCCTGACAAGGTTGTGTAAGTATCTTCCAATACATCAAAGTCACCAGCGACCAAAGCAAATAAGTAGCATGGCTTAGGGGTAGGATCATGCCAAGTCACCTCACCTGGTTTAGAGGTGATCAAATTGCCATTGCTGAGTAAGACTGGATAACGCGTAGAATCAGCCTTGATATGGGTAGTAAACACGCTAAGCACATCAGGTCTGTCTAAATAATAAGTGATTTGTCTAAAGCCATGCGCCTCACACTGAGTGCAAAAATTACCGCTTGATTGATATAAACCATTCAGACTAGTATTTTTTTCAGGGTGAATGCGTGTGGTAATTTCTAAAACAAACTCATCTCCGAGGTCACTCAATTCTATGCCGTCCTTGACTAACTGATAAGCAGGCTCTATGCCATCAATCAAAATAGAGATTAGTTCTAGATCAACACCATTTAAAAATAAAACATTGGATTGATTACTTGAAGCTGAGTTTTGATAATAATTAACCTTAGATGAGACAATCGTCTCATCTTCAAACAACTCAAAACTAAGCTCAGTGGTGCGAACTAAATACGCACTCGGTTGATAGTCTTTACGATAAATCGGTTTTGGATCTACAGTACTAATAATATAACTCCCAATATTAGTCGATAAACAACAAAGGGTAAAAGCCCAATAGTGTCTAATAATTTAATAAAAAAAACAATGGTGGCATAGGCGCTCAGTGCTGAAATAATAAAGCCTAAACTCAGCAATACCCAATTAACCACTTGGGGCTGGTTGTACAAATCTAACAACATTAGCATCGAGGCAAGTGCAATCACCGGAATAGATAGTAAAAAAGCAAACTGGATTGACATTTGCCTAGACAAGCCGATTAACAAACCAGCAGTAATGGTAATACCGGATCTTGAGGTGCCTGGAATCAATGCTAAAGCTTGCATCATCCCCACAAAAATAACATCAAACCAATTAATAGATTCTCTGGGTTTATTGTTCTGTGTGTTAATCCAACTAGCAAAGCCCAACAAAACACCAAACAATAAGGTTGAATAGGCGATCACTTCTAATGATCGGAGATTTAATGCAATAAAGTCTTTAAACAACAAACCTGCAAGCCCCACTGGAATGGTAGCTAATAACACACCCCAAGCCAGCTTAGAGTCACCAATGGTTTGTCGTTTAATAATTGAAGTATAAAAATCACAAGATAGGCTGCGAATGTTAGATTGATAGTAATACACAACGGCCGCTAGTGTGCCCAAATGCACTACTACATCGAAAGCTAAACCTTGATCGGGCCAATCTACTATCTTTGGCACTAGAATTAAATGTGCTGACGATGAAATCGGTAAGAACTCACTCAAGCCTTGAATCAATGCCAATACAATGGTTTGAAAAATATCCATGCCTATAATTTATAAGTTAAATCTTGCTCTGAAAACCCTTTTAATTTTACTTGAGTATTTTTAGTAAGTGCCAACACCTTAAAACTCTCCCCCATAGCAGCCGGTAATACCAATTGTTTAACTTGTTGTGCCAAAGTGATGCGCTTATTTTCATCTGACTCATTCAATAAATACTCATCAATGCCCAATGAGATTAAAAACATGGCTTGCGTGGCGTAACCAGCGATTGTAAATCCACCATTTATTGCTTGATCGGCTATATCAGAGAAATTAACTGAAGTGGTGATGTCTTGCTCGCCAATATGTACAAAAGGGTCATCACTGGCTTTATGCTGATAATAACACCTTAGAGTGCCCTCACCACGCTGAGGATGAAAATACTCATCTCTACCCATGCCATAATCGATCAATAAAACTAAGCCTTGGTCTATCACTTCGGACAGGGCATCCACCCATGCCATGGCTCTAGCGTTAACTTCAGTGGTATAACCTATATCAACTCCATTAGGCAACAGCATTTGATCGTTAACATAAGCCTGCCCAAATGGTTGCCACACCAATTGATCATCCTTACAGTCAACACCCAGTTCTACAAAATCATCTTGTGTTTTAATCAAGCGTTTAGCTGGCATAGCATCTAATACTTCATTGGCAATCACCACGCCTAAGAAATGCTGGGGTAAGGCATCCAACCAAACAACCCTATCCATAAGCTCGGGCAACACCTTGGTTAGCGTTTGTTTTTGTCGATGTTGTAATTCTGCACTAAGCTCTAAAATATAATATTTGTTAGGCAGTTGACCCAAACGACCGAGTTCAAATAAAATTTGTGCAGCCAATACCCCGCTACCCGCACCAAATTCTAAAATATCATTTTCACCGTTCATAACTTGAGCACACTGGCGCGCTAAAGTATAGCCAAACAAGTCAGAAGTCTCAGGTGCAGTAATAAAGTCACCCTGTTCACCAAATTTTTGCGAACCAGAGCGATAATAACCCAGTACTGGAGAATACAAAGCCAATTCCATAAATTCATCGAAACCTATTGGCTTAGCTTTTTGTATAATGGTATTTTTGATAGTTTGTTCAAGGTTCACAAAAAAGTATTTTATATGAAAACAGCATTAATCACCGGAGGTGCACAACGTATTGGTGCACAAATCACTCAAACACTACATGAGAATGGCTGCAACGTCATTATTCATTATCGACATTCTGAACAAGCGGCCTTGACATTAGCACAGCAACTTAACAGCAAACGTGCCAATTCAGCCACCACACTACAAGCAGAATTATCCGATTTTGACACTATCAAAATACTGAGTGACACAATAGATAATTTAGATATTTTGGTTAATAACGCCTCAGTTTTTTATCCAACGCCTGTTGATGAAGCCAATCAAGACTCATGGAATCAAATCATGACTACTAATTTAATGGCACCATTTTTTCTATCACAATCATTAGCACCAACTTTATCAAAAAAGTCTGGTTGTATTATTAATATTGTTGATATTCATGCTCAGCGCCCGTTAAAAAATCATTCAATTTATAATATTTCTAAAGCTGGTTTAGCGATGATGACAAAAACCTTAGCTAAAGAATTAGCACCTGATATTCGTGTGTGTGGTGTTTCACCAGGCTCAATTCTCTGGCCAGAAAATGAAGCTGAATTAACAGTCGAACAAAAAAATAAAATGCTCAACAAGATTGCACTCGGTAAACAAGGTAGTGCTCAAGATATTGCTAATACAGTTTTGTTTTTAGCTAACTCACCTTACATCACTGGACAAATTATCAGTGTTGATGGTGGTCGAACATTAAATCAGTAAACGCTCACTGAAATATTTTTGTGTTATAATGAAACGGCTAGATGTTTAGATACATCAGCTACAAGAATTTTTTAAATGTTTTTGTGAATCAAACAAAATACCACAAAAACTGTATTAATATTTTGGGCTTTTTTTTGCCACATAATAGAGTAAATTAAATAATTTATCGTCTTTTTTTTAGATGATAAATAAAAGGGGTAAAACCCTTTAAGGAATAGGTTTTTGAATCATTTATGATACAAAAAAATCACATTTTAATGTCAATTCAGCACGCTAGTGTTGAACCTCTATGCGTGGAGAAAAGTCTACTAACAGGACTTAACCATGAATCACATACTAATCAATGCAACTCACAAAGAAGAGATCAGAGTTGCTATAATCAAAAACAAAAAACTCACTAATCTCAATATAGAAACCAGCCTTAATCAAAAAAATAAAGGCAACATTTACAAGGGAAAAATCTCCCGAGTCGAGCAATCTTTAGAAGCTGCTTTTGTTGATTACGGCAAAGAAAGACAAGGCTTCCTACCCTTTAAAGAAGTTGCAGAAAGTCTCTATAACGGTGCTAAAGCCAAAGGTGACAAACTCACTATTTCCGATGTTCTTAAAGAAGGACAAGAGATTATTGTCCAAGTTGAAAAAGAAGAACGTGGCAATAAAGGTGCGGCCCTAAGTACTTACATTAACTTGGCTGGTGCTTATATGATCTTGACGCCAAACAACTCAAAGAGCCATGGTATTTCAAGACAAATCACATCTTCAGAAAGACAATCTTTAAAAGAAGTTCTTAAGCAAATAACCATGCCGACCAACTCAGGCTTGATTATTCGTACTGCTGGTTCCGGTAAAAACTTAGAAGAGCTACAATGGGAAGTTGATTATCTGTCAGAGTTATGGGGTTCGATCAATACAGCTGCAGAGAAACGATCAGCACCCTTCTTAATTTATCAAGAAAGTGACATCATAATTCGTACCTTACGTGACTACTTACGCGAAGATACTGATAGTGTTATTATCGATGATTTAGAGACCTTTCAAAATGCCAAAGAATTTGTTAGTTTTGTCTTGCCTCATTACCTAGATCGCATTAAATTCTTTGATGTTTCCGAGCACTCCTTGTTTAATCACATGGGTGTTGAAACCCAAGTAAGAAGTGTGTTTAACCGTGAAGTGTCACTACGCACAGGTGCAACCATTGTCTTTGACCCGACCGAAGCCTTAACGGCAATCGATATTAACTCTGCCCGTGCTACTAAGGGTTCTGATATTGAAGAGACTGCCTATCATACCAACTTAGAAGCTGCTAAAGAAATTGCGATACAGTTACAGCTTAGAGATATTGGTGGCTTGGTGGTAATTGACTTCATTGACATGTCAACTGAAGAGCATCGTAAATCGGTTGAAAAAGCCATGGAAAATGCCACCAATTCAGATCGTGCGCGTATCCAAATTGGCACGATTTCACAATTTGGCTTATTAGAAATGTCAAGACAACG
>DTVJ01000109.1 GCA_012963565.1 Piscirickettsiaceae bacterium | reverse complement strand
ACATATTTTTTAGCCATGTGCAAAACCTTGTGGTATAAATAACTGATGTTTGTTATTTTCGGTAAGCTCAACAGCCACATGTTGACCAAAAGTAGAGCTACTTTTTCTAATATCAACTGCTATGTCCAACACACTGCCTTCAATCACTCTAACTAATTTATTTTGGCTATAAGGCGGTAATTGATAATGCAAACCACGTAAAACACCTTTGACCGACTTAGATTCACTATCTTGAATAAAATTCACTGTGTAACCTACTGCTTTATCAAACAGGTCCCGCCTAAAGGTTTCAATGAAATAACCGCGCCCATCACCATGAACCGTTGGCTTAATCAATATTACAGCAGCAATTGACTGAGGGACAAACTTCACATGATCTCCGAAGCACGCCTTAATAAGTACTGACCGTACTGGTTTTTCTTTAGTGGTTGTGCTAACTCTACAAGTTGCTCTTTGGTAATGTATCCTAGGTCAAAAGCAATCTCTTCAATACATGCTATTTTTAAGCCTTGTCTTTTTTCAATGGTTTCAATAAAGGTTGATGCTTCTAACAAGCTTTCATGTGTGCCTGTATCCAACCAAGCATAACCTCTTCCCATGAGCTGTACGGATAAACGCTCTTCATTAAGATACATTTGATTAACTTCAGTGATTTCTAATTCACCCCTATCAGATGGCACCACTTCAGCTGCTTTTTTAACCACATCATTAGGGTAAAAATACAGCCCTGTAACCGCGTAATTGCTTTTAGGTTTGATTGGCTTTTCTTCAATGCTAATTGCCTTGCCAGTTCTGTCAAATTCCACCACACCATATCTTTCGGGGTCATTTACGTGATGCCCAAACACGCTTGCCATGTTACTGTGTGTTACTGTGGATACGGCATTAGTCAACATGTCAATCAGCCCATGGCCAAAAAATATGTTATCACCTAATATTAAGCATGCATCATCATCGCCAATGAAGTCTGCACCTAGGGAAAATGCTTGTGCCAATCCATCGGGGCTAGGTTGAACAATATATTCAAACTTCATACCAATCTTAGTGCCATCACCTAAAAGTTGCTCAAAACTTGGTAAATCTTCCTTCGTAGAGATAATAAGCACTTCTTGAATACCAGCCAACATCAAAACAGACAGCGGATAGTAAATCATCGGCTTATCGTAAATAGGCATTAGTTGCTTAGATACCCCTTTAGTAATTGGGTAAAGTCTGGTTCCAGAGCCGCCTGCAAGAATAATGCCTTTCATAATATGATTTAGATTACCTAATAATATTGAATTATCAAATTTTAATTCAATTTAACCTTTAATATTTGGCTAACTTTTAACACTTTTCAAAAATTACACGTGGTCAATTCTAAGTCCACGACAACCCTTTACTCTTAACAACGGAATTTATAATGTAAAGAGTTTAAATAGTAAATGTAAACTATGCATTATATGACCTGTTCGCATTGATGTAATATCGCAATCCATTAGAATAGGAATGGATTATTACTACGTTGGATAATCAAATCAAATATGTAGCTGATCCATAATTCAGGTGCGGTTTATATGAGACAATGAAATTTTATCTAAAAGCAGTGTATGAAGCATATGTATCCACTAGGGGATCATAATTTTATATATCTCATTACGGACAGTTGCTATTTTAGATGCCGTTTAATCACCCTTAGCCAAACTAACTCCAAATACCTTGTCCAAGACAAGAGTGATTGGTTTAAAATTATTTTTTTAAAGTATCTCATAAGGTTTAGGCATGTCTGATAAAAAAATTGCGTTAATTGGGCTCGGATATGTTGGTCTCCCACTTGCTGTAGAATTTGGGAAAAAACGAGAGGTAGTCG
>DTVJ01000108.1 GCA_012963565.1 Piscirickettsiaceae bacterium | reverse complement strand
CAAGCTTGCTAAATGCCGCTCTAATTTCTCTATCAATATTCATCACTTCTACCACTGCATGACCTTTAGATCTTCTTATCATTGTTATTCTCCTGTTTGTTATTTATACAACCTCATGAACACTCATGAGATCACTAATTGGCCTTTTTTAGGGAAATAGCCCACAACCCTGTCTTTCAATAGTTCGTTGCCAATAATGCCTTCTGTGCCACCCATCGATAAGCTCATTGCTAGCATGCTTGGCAACACCCCACAACGTATTGAAAATTCCTCATTACCCAACGCCATATTGGCTATATAAACATTGGTTTGAAACTCACCAAATCCTGGATAAAAATCATTCATTACGTCAATTGGCTGATAACTTTTTAAACCTTCATCATTCCAATATGATATTTGCGCACCCGTATCAAAAAACATGCTCTTATCAGCGCCATCAATACCAACTTTAATAATGGGTATGCCCATAAAATCATTCATGCCTAAGGTGTTGCCATCCATTGCTACTGTTTTATTAGAAAATACAATCTTCTCGTTTGCAAGATCCATCACCACATAAAACTGATTCAATATATCGACGCCAATTAAGCCAAATACCTTGTTCTTAGTTAGCTCAGACAATTGCTCAGCATCAAGCCCTAAATAATCATCTAGCAATTCAAAAGTTTGATTGTTGATCACAATAGTATCTATTGCACCGAACGAGCTTGGCGCACCCGTATCTAACAACCAATCTTCACCAAATAAACTGACGTATAAATGATTTTCAATAAGGGTCAGTTTGCCAACGAATGTTTCATCCGTGTAATATTCATAACCCATAATTTAGTCCAATTTATGTAGCACCATATGGCAATCACCACACTGCCAATCTGGATCATCGTCTTCTTTGTGACAACCACCAAGCTCTATTTCTCCATCATTTTCTGCGATAATCATTTCGGGCGAAGGATAACCATAAACCCTATCTAATATCTTCTTTGATCCACAAGCCGGACACCTTTCTGGTTTGTGTTTATAACCATGTATAACCATCAGTGTTTTGTTTCGCTTTGCATGTGCGAAAACTCACATTGCTCTACCGCTAACTTAAGCATGTTTAACACGCCCATATCATCAAGCTTCTCATAAGCTTCAGCATTCGTCTTTGCTTGGATTGAAAGCACTACATCTAAAGTCACACCAATATCTCTTATTTCTTTAATATCATTCTTTACCGTCATCTTCTACCTCCAAATCATTGCCACTAATAAAATCATTAATAATTGATAAGTATTCTTCACCAAACTCATCAGCTATCTTTTCACCCACACCATGTATCTCCATCAGCTCTGCCATTGATATTGGCTTGTAATAAGCCATCTCTTTAAGCGCTCTATTAGTACCTGCCCAATAAGCTTTATATCCAAGCTCTTTTGATACTTCTGTCCTATATTCAGTTAATGCCTCAAGCAAGATCCTATCTTTAGCATCAAGTACAATTTTTTCAGCGGCAATTACTGTATTAGATCCACTCAAATTTACATCTGTTGAATTACAGCCTAATTCGAACAATGCTTTGTAAATTGCAGCGACTGATTTATCACTCAAACCAGTAATTTCTTCACCGGTTTCAAAGTCAATACTATTAGCCATTGTGTTTAACACTTGGCACATCTCATGTCTATCCATAGTTTCTATGTTTTCCTACGTTTTTGTACGTTTATAGTTAAAATATAATAATTCGTAGTATATACTATGGATTCTTTCGAAGTAAATAATATTAAAAATTAGAATTAAATGAACATATGAGTAGCTTAAAAGCAACTATCTATCCAAATGGGATCAGTTGAGAGAAGAAGCTAGAGCT
>DTVJ01000107.1 GCA_012963565.1 Piscirickettsiaceae bacterium | reverse complement strand
AATACTGAAACACCCTTATTTCTCTACATACTCGTTATCTTCGATTAATCGAGTTGTGTCTAAACTACTTAAGATTGGTGTTATCTATTCAGAGAAATCTCAACAAGATAAACGCGTTGTGTACTTATCTTTTTGTTTAGAAAACTCCCATTAATCTTTAATGACTATGCATATAACCTTGATTAAAAAACATTTAATTGAAAACAGCATTGCTTTTATGATGGTGTATGTTGCCGCATTAATGATGACCTACCAATCTAACTTTGATGTGACAGTCGGTTCATATTTATATTTACCCATTGGTGCAAAAATATTGGCCTTTTTGCTCTTTGGTAGAAGCGTCTTGCCAGGTGTAATAGCTAGTTGTATTTTTTGTGGTGTATTTTTGTTCAATGCTTGGGGTGGGCATTTTGTATTTGGTGCAATTGGTGCAACGGCGGGGGCAGTAGCTCCTTTGATTTCAATGTGGATAATCGAGAAATTCAAGATTGCGAGCTATTCAAGCTTGAGTGGGATTAATTTCAGACATGTCTTATTCCTAGTCCTATTCACGTCTGTCATTCATTCACTATCAAGGTTTGTTCTGTATGCTAAAAGTGGAGTGTTTGACATTAACCCCGTGGATTTTCTACAGCATTATATAGTGGGTGACATAATTGGCGGTATAGTTGTTATTTGGATGGTTCTGAAGATTGTTCCTTCTATAATTAGTACAGTCAGAGCATAAGCGTCCTAGATCTATTTTCCTTAATTCGGAATTTTTGGTGTATAATGACACATATATAAACGGAGGTGTAATTATGAGTGCTTTAAGAAAATTATTTGAATTAAGACGTTCGCTAGATGCCTACGAAACAGAGATGGGCTTTGATCAATTGTCAGAAGTAGAAAAGTCAGTTCTTGCCTTTATTGCTAGTAAGAAGGATGCAAACATTACTGCTATTACTAAAGATAGCTACTTTGCTAAGTTTTCATTGTCAACTATCAAGAGAGCAGTAGGTGTATTACTTGCTGAAAATATCATTGAGGCTAAACAGTCAAATAATGATAAAAGATCAATGATTCTAACTGTAAGACATGGTTAATTACTTGCACGATCGCGATCGCGATCGTGCTTTGGTGTTTCCGCACTGACTATCCTTAAAAAACAATCTTTCGAAAATACAACTTCTTTATTGATTGTTGTGTTTTTTCGTACTTTTCAGTCTTATTTGATAAGCATGAAGTGGTTAGATTTGTTTATTAAGAGACGGATTAACCTCTATAATTCTGCTTATTGAATTTCTAATCTAATGTTATGAATCTACTAGTTGTTCAGAACAATCTCATAGTTTTTGCAATGGTGTTTATTGCAAGAATGATTATTGTACCATTTGATGCTACGGATTTATCAATCGGTAATTATTTGTGGCTACCGTTAGGTGCAGCTGTTATGTCTTACCTGTTGTATGGTTATAAAGTGTTTCCTGGTGTATTTATTGCATATATTCTTGCTACTGTCATCTTGAAGGGTTCGTGGGATGCAATATCTATCTATAGTTATATGGGTAGGCTTATCTCGAGTTTAGCACCATTGGCGGCAATTATGACGATGAACGCTTTTCATGTATCAAATTTCTTTGATGGTGAAAAAATTAATTTTAAGAATATTGTATTTTTGATTTTTCTATCTTCATTATTGAGCACACTAGCAAAATTTTTTGTTTATCCGATCAATCCAGAAACAATTACAAATCCAGTTCTTTTTATTCAGTCCTATCTATTGGGCGATATGATTGGTGGAATTGTTTTTGTCTACATTGTTGTCAAACTGCTTCCGCAGTTAGTAAAGACTAAACCTTAGCTTAGCTCAAAA
>DTVJ01000106.1:829-1864 GCA_012963565.1 Piscirickettsiaceae bacterium | reverse complement strand
TAATGATGCATTCTTATTTCGAGATTGGTGCAAAGAATATATAGGTAATAACCACACGTACCAACCTGGAGGTGATGGGCTTAACAGAATCACAATACTAAATGCGACGCCTAAAGTTGCCATTAGTAAGTCATAGTTCATTCTTCTTATTCGCCAAGCAGAATAGAGCAATAATAAGTAAATAATTGGCACCACATAGACTTTCAATGAATCCCCCATTGACATTGAAAGCCAAAATAAATTATCAGCTTCTGGACTTTTTATAACCATACTAAAAAACCCATTAGAAAATAGCAAGATGGATTCGAAGAAAAGAACAGCAAAAAAACCTAATAAAAATCGCCCATTGTGTTGTGTAATACCGCGACCAAACCAAAGATAAAGAAACACAAAAGGAATCCCAGCCAACATACTATGTTTAGCAGCAACAGATAAACCCATTACAATACCAGACATTAATTGTTTTTTTTGTTTTAGCATCGAGAGCGATAAAATAAATAAAACAACTGGAATTATGTCTATTTGGCCATGCCAATAAGTAATAAATAAAAACAAAGGGGATAGCCAATAAAATAAGATTATCTTATTTCGATATTGGTTAAATTGCTGTAACAATAATAACAATAACAATATATCTGCACCTAATAGACTTAATCTAAAACCCAGACCTGAGAAAAAATTTACCCCAATAATCGAATCAAGGCCCCAACCTGCTAAAGTTGTTGGTAATAATGCCATTAACATCACTGGCCCGTACGGAAAAGATAATGAATCACCACCTGCAATTAAAAAATTGCTCCATGGATCAGGTGTTATATTTTCAATAGTGTGTATTAAAAAGGCTAAGAACCATTGTGATTGAATTAATGGGACAAAAATAGATATCAGGATTAATTTAACTAGCAACCCTGCCAAGAATAAGCGATCTTTCTTAAGATCTGACCAAATTAGGCCCAAAGGTGTGGATACTTGGTGCATACAGCGTCTCCTTTAATTCCCATAGATTCAATCTTAGATATAAATTCAATCACATAC
>DTVJ01000106.1:0-819 GCA_012963565.1 Piscirickettsiaceae bacterium | reverse complement strand
TATAACCCTGAAGTTCTGGGGACACAAAGCAAAGTTTAAAACTACCATCAACTTGCAAACGCTTGACATCATTAGCCGTTAATGGAAAGTGTGTAAAACAATCAACCCAAACCCAACTAATTTTCTTAGCAAGCGACATAGCTGTTTCAATATTTTCATACTCAGAAACACGTATAGCACATCGCTTTTCATTGATATTGGCAGTTTTTACCAAAAAAGGAAATGATTGATCTAGAAAAAAGTAGTCATCTATATCATATTTTTTCATTAAAGCTATAAGCCGAGATTCAAGACCTTCTTCCTTAACATTTAAAATTAAAGTAGCATGATTATATAACTCCAACCAATCTTCAAAATTTTCACCGATTAAAAAAGGGTCATGATGCATATACAATTGATCGCCATTTGAGCGAATGTCGACCTCAACACCAAATTCACAAGGCGTGTTTAGTAATTCTTTTTTGGTGTTGATTCGATGAAGAATTCTTTGCATTACTTCTTAACCTTCTTATTTAACAAGAAACTATATTGGAGCGTTCTCTTAATAAATTTATATTTATCAGACCAACTAATATTCCAACTTGAAACTCCGTGTACCCTATCGCTAAATAATACTGAAAATCTACTGATGACAAGGCCTTTCCTTTTCGCCATAAAGTATGCAAATAAATCTAGAGAAAAATCATGGGGTGGTTCAACCCAAGAGCTAAAAAAAGACTTATGGAACAAGGTGGGTTGGGCATTAATATCCCACATTCTAGTTTGCATTAATATTGATTCAAATAATGCCATTCCAACTGTAAAAAAAACATCAAAAAA
>DTVJ01000105.1 GCA_012963565.1 Piscirickettsiaceae bacterium | reverse complement strand
CTATTCGCAGGCACTGAAGCGGACACCACGGAGGAAAACTTACAGGCACGTATTCGTGGCACTCTATTGATGGCTGTATCAAACAAATCAGGCAAGATTGTACTTACCACGGGTAACAAATCTGAAATGGCAGTAGGATATGCTACTTTATATGGTGACATGTCTGGTGGCTTTGCGCCTCTAAAAGACATTGCAAAAACTTTAGTTTATCGTTTGGCTAATTATAGAAATTCGCTTTCTTATGTGATTCCTGGTCGGGTAATTGATCGTGAGCCTTCAGCAGAATTAGCACCAGATCAAGTTGATCAAGATTCACTCCCACCTTATGTGGAACTGGATGCCATCTTAGAGCTGTTTGTTGAACAAAAGCAATCGATTCGACACATTATAGAGCAAGGCTTTGATGTTGATACCGTTAAGCGTATTAGTGCTATGGTTCTCAATAACGAATATAAACGTAGGCAGTCTGCCCCAGGGCCTAAAGTGACTCAGACTGCCTTTGGTAAAGAGCGTCGCTATCCAATGACATCTAAGTTTATTCCGTAAAGATTTTTAGAACACCCTCAGCTTTGTGTTTAGTCTCTTCTAGCTCACGCTCAGCAATTGAATCAAACACAATGCCAGCACCTGCCCTTAAAGTAAGACTATTATTTTGCTTGGTAATGGTGCGAATGAGAATATTAAAATCCATTTTACCGTTACTGCTGACATAGCCCAAAGAGCCGGTATAAGCTTGTCTTGGCATTTGTTCAAGTTCAGCAATAATCTGCATACACCGAACCTTAGGACAGCCAGTAATCGTACCTCCTGGAAACAAAGCTCTGACTAAATCTTTAATGGTAGTGCCTTGTCTGAGCTTGCCCTTAATGTTTGAAACAATATGATGTACATAAGGATAGCTTTCTAAAGTCATTATTTCATTCACATGCACACTACCATATTCACACACCCTGCCCAAATCATTACGTTCCAAATCAAGCAACATAATATGTTCAGCTTGTTCTTTAGGGTGGTTAATTAACTGAGCCTTAAGGCGCTCATCTTCTTCGCCAGAGCCACGTGGATGTGTACCAGCAATGGGCCTGGTCTCTACCTGGTCGCCATCGACACTAAACAAACGCTCAGGCGAAGAGGAAATAATACTAAAACCACCAAACTGGGCTAGAGCTGAAAATGGTGCGGGGTTAGAGCGCTTTAATGCCTGATAAATTTGTGTTGATGTGATATCAGTGCTCAATTCATATTGCCATTGTCTAGACAGATTTACCTGAAATACATCTCCTGCTTTAATATAATCACGACTACTTTTCACCCCCGAGATAAACTTGGCATCCTCTTCCCAAGAAAGCTTACCTTGAATAGGCATGTCAACAATATCACCCAATTGTTCAATGTCTGACAATACTTGATCGATTCTGACTTGATCATCAAACTGATCTAGTAAGTAAGTTTTATCCTTGAGATGATCAACCACTATCGCGGTAGGAATCTGCACAGCAATTGCTACAGGTTGATCGCCAAGATGTAAGTCGTCTTTTAAAATAGGTTCAATTTGTCCGATCAACTCATAAGATAAATACACAAACCAGCCACCTGAAAATGGCAAATCACTCTTAATAGGTTGTGTATCAATGCTAGATTTAAGCTCATCTAAAAAATCAAACTCATCTAAATCATTTAGTACAATTTGCTTGGTCGGGTGTGCAAATAAAATAGAGTAGCGGTTATCCTGATTATGATTAACGCTTTCCAATAAAAATGGATAACGATCAGCATTTAGGTGGCACAATGTATCTAAGGCAACGCTAGGAATTGATAAAACCTTCACCCTGTTTATTCTGCTTTGATTTTTTCGGATGTAGGCTCAGTGTCCGCTACAGGTTCAGGCGCTTGAATACTTTTTAACAAAGCCTCAGCCTGAAAAATCGAGTTATGATTAGGGAATTTTTTGATCATGGATTCAAGCAATTGTTCTGCTTCTTTGGTTTCTTTTAACTCATGATGAATCATGGCTAGCTCATATAACGAGTTAGAAAATTTATGATGTAGTGGGTAATCATTTTGAAATTCAATGAAGATTTTTTTACCATTGTGGCGATCCCCTTTGGCAACATAAGCCTTGCCTAACCAATAAAAAGCATCAGGTACGTGATTGTTTTCAGGATAAAGATCTAGATAATTCAGAAATAAATCAATCGCTTGACTGTATTGATCTGTCACTAGAAGGCTGCGAGCATTGGTGTAAATTTTTTTCGCTTTTCTATTTTCCTCTCTAACACGCAAAATAGTTTCTTTAACCACACTAGAGGATTTTTTATATTCCATCAAATGAAATAATTCAGTGATCTTTTGCCGATTTAGCTTTTGCTGTTCTTGCAGTTGCTCAATACTCCCCACAAGTCTCTTGTTAGATTTTTTTAATTGTTTAATCTTTGTATGGTTATCTTTTGCTACTTTTTGGGCATTAAAAGCAACCGCATTAAAGGGCATCTGCCATACAAATAACCCAATTAAAACAATTAAACCCAAACGCTTCATAATATCTGATTTAATCCTTATTCGTATATAAACTCAACACGTCTGTTCTTTTCCCAGCTAGTTTCATCATGCGACTGAGCAATTGGTTTTTCTTCGCCATAGCTGACCACCTCGATTCTACCCTCTAGACCCTCATACAAGCCTAATACTTCTTTAACGCTGAGTGCACGGTTTTCACCCAAGGCTAAGTTATACTCACGTGTACCACGCTCATCAGCATGCCCTTCTAAGCGTAATTTAATATTAGGGTTATCACGCATGAAGTTGGCGTGCTTGATAATTTCTTGCGTAGCAGTCTCACTAATATCAACGCCATCGTATGAAAAATACAAGATAAAGTTGGTGTTACTAGCTTTTAACTTAGCTACTACTTGCTCTTTAGCGCTTACTTGACTAGAGTCCGATACGCTAGTAGAAGAGCCAGTTAAATCACTCCAATTAAAGTTAGACTCATCACGCACAATAGCGTCAACTTTATTGTTACTTCTTTCTTCAATCACCACCGTTCTGGATTCTAATAACCCACCTGTATCAGTGCAAGCGCTGAGCATGGCTATAAGTGGCAATAATGCAATAATCTTCATTCTATTCTCCTATTTTGTTATTTTTCTAAATAAGTTGACCAATTTGGCTCTCTTACCTCTCCCGTTTGAGAGGTCAGCTCGTAAGAACGATTACCCTCAACCGAGACAACCGACAACAAGCCTTTATTATTTCTATTGGTAGCAAAAATAATCATATCGCCATTCGGTGAAAAATAAGGAGACTCATCTAATTCATTATTGGTCATAATGCTCAGATCTTTTGTTTTAATATCTAGCATAGCAATGCGATAATCCTTATCTACTCGATGTACTATAGCCAAGCTCTTTCCATCGGGTGAAAATACTGCTTTAGCATTATATCTACCTTCAAAAGTAGCCCGGTTAATTTGATTGGTGACTAGGTTTTTAATATAAATCTGCACCTGACCAGAGCGATTCGAAGTAAAGGCAATACGCTGACCATCCGGCGAATAACTAGCTTCGGTATCAATGCTGGCGTTATGAGTAAGACGTGTTAGTTCTTTGTCTGCCAAATTATAAGAATAAATATCTTTATTGCCATTTTTAGACAGGGTGAGTACTAAACTTTTACCATCGGGGTGCCAACTTGGTGCAGAGGCAATGCCGTCAAAACGCGGTAATTTTTCAATTTTACGGCGAGTATACGGGTACCAAATGAATACTTCAGAACGGCCGTTTTCAAAAGAAACATAGGCAATTTTCTTATGCTCATAAGAGCGATCAGGTGACCAAGCTGGCGATAAAATTGGTGTATTTAGCTTGATTCTGCTTTTCACATTCATGGCATCAGAATCTGAAATATTTAATCGATATTCCTTTTCACCTTTAGCATCGGTGGTGACTGTTACATAGGTTAATAGTGTGTTAAACGAACCACTCTCACCCAATAAAGCCTCATAAATATGGTCACTCAGCTGATGTGCAACTTTTCTAAAACCACTCAGATGTACTCTAGTGGCTTTGGTGAATAACTCTTTGTTACTATAAACATCAAACAAACTCACAGAAAGTTTATAAATATTTTCACTCTGTTGTTCAATACGGCCTGTTACAACTGCCTCAATGCTCTTGCGTTTCCAATATTGTGCATCCACTTGCTCAATCAAAACATCAGGAATCACCACATTAAAACGCCCAGAGCGTTCTAAATTGTTTCGAATAATCTCGGAAATATCCTTATCTTGAGTGCCTTTACCAACTAATTTAAAATGACTAACAATAATAGGAAAGGCATTTTCATCTTTTTTGACTACAGTTACTTCTAAAACTGCGTGGGCAATACCAACATTGATTGCAAGCAATAAGGCAAATAATTTGATTAATTTCACTCTCTTTCTTCTAGCCAGTTCATTTGAATAGCTTCAAGGATTTTCTCACCTGATTTATCTTCATTATCATCAAACTCTTCCAATGCAATAACCATTTTCCTTAAATCAACAAAATTTATAAAAGTTGGGTCAAAGTCAGGATGTGCTTCATCTAGTGCTATGGCAATGTCTAGGGAGTCTGTCCAGGTCATAAAAATACCTTAAGAAAATAAACAAAATATAATTGATAAAGATACGCTTATTTTAATCAAAAAATGAGTTTATTAGAGGTAAAAATCCAATGAAAATTCACCCGTTTTTGTAAACACTATACCCGCTCTACTGAGCGTACAAATTCTAAGCTTTTTATTGCATATAAGGCTTCATCTAGTTTATTGACATTAGTCACACTAATTACTAGAGTAAGTGCTTTCATAGAGTGGTCTTTTTCTTCCACTTCTAGATGCTCAATGTTGATACCAATCGTAGCAATCACATTGGCAATTGAAGCTAGCATACCGCGACGATTTTCCACGTGAACTCTGATCAATACCTCAAATTCTTCATTCTCGTCAGCCTGCCAATCAATATCTAACCATTGCTCATTTTTTTGTTTGGCACGGATCAAATTACCACAATCAAACCGATGCATCACCAGGCCTTTGGTGGTGGTTAACACACCTACCACTTTGTCCCCTGGAATAGGATAACAACAATGCGCAAAACTAATAGCTTTTCCTTTTGTTTGTTTGATATTAATACTTTTAATTAAAAAACTCTCACTCTCACCTTGGAGCCTATTCAACACTACCGATACTAATACCTCTGATAAACCAATTTTCATATAAAGATCTGACTTAGAATCACACTTTAAATCATCCAAACAAGTTTGCCACTTATCTTCATCAATTGAGGCATTGCTACCTTGGTAATTAAGCGCATTGATGAGTAAATATTCACCTAGTTGCATTAATTCAGAAGTTGATTCTTCTTTCAGATTGGTTTTGATTGAAGATTTGGCCTTAGCTGTCACTACAATTTGTAGCCATGATGGATGTGGTTTTGCTCCTTTGTCGGTAATAATCTCAATCGTTTGTCCAGACTTTAGCTCAGTTGAAATTGAGGCATTAACTTGATTAACTTTTGCCTTAAGCGTTCTATTGCCAACGTTGGTGTGAATTGCATAGGCAAAATCGAGTACAGTAGACCTGTAAGGTAATTGAATAATCTCACCTTTAGGGGTAAACACAAACACTTCTGAAGGGAATAAATCAGTCTTAGTTTCTTCCAAAAATTCTACCGAAGTACCAGAATTTTGTTGAATAGCCAATAATGAGCCTAGCCAATTGCTAGCTAACTCTGCAGAATTAGCATTATCACTCTTATAATGCCAATGTGCAGCAATACCGTACTCTGATATAAAGTGCATATCTTCTGAGCGAATCTGTACCTCAATAAAGATTTTATTCGGCCCAAACAACACTGTGTGTAACGACTGATAACCATTTGACTTTGGCAGTGCTACGTAATCTTTAAACTTACCTGGCAATGGTTTGTACAAATTGTGAATAATGCCTAGCGCTTGGTAACACTGTGCTACATCATCAACTATCACCCTAAAGGCATACATATCGAGCACCTGGGAAAACTTTAATTGCTTGATTTTCATCTTGTTATAAATACTACAAGGTTGTTTTCTACGTCCAGTAATTCTGACTTTCTCTAAGCCTTCTTGCTTAAGACGTGTTTCAATATCCCTTTGAATATTTTGGATGATTTTTTTACGATTACCACATTGTTTTTTGATTTGCTCCATCAGTACTTTATGACGAAAAGGTTGCATAATCGCAAAACACAAATTATCTAATTCAACCCTAATACTATTTAAACCAAGGCGCCTAGCAATTGGAGCGTGGATCTCGGACGTTTCTTTGGCAATTCTAAGTTGCTTATCTCTACTCATTGATTTGAGTGTACGCATATTATGTAAACGATCAGCCAGCTTGATCATCATTACCCGCATGTCCGTACTCATGGCTAAGAACAATTTTCTAAAATTTTGTGCTTGTTTGTCTGTCGTAGTGTGGAACTCTAGCCCAGTTAATTTTGAAACACCTTGTACGATATGAGCCACCTCCTTACCAAAATCTTGAACAATATCTTCTTGTGTGAGTGAAGTATCCTCAATGCAATCATGCAACAGTGCTGCGGCAATACAATAGTAATCTAGTTTTAACTCAGCCAAAATCATCGCTACGTTAATCGGGTGGAAAACATAAGCTTCACCTGAACGACGATATTGCCCGTCATGTGCCGTAGCAGCAACGATATAGGCTCGATACACACTCTCAACCTGATCTTTAGGCATATAGGTATCCAGCACCTCGCACAGTTCACTAATTAGGATTCTTTTTTCAAATAAGCTCATCTAAAGAAAAATAGGGTTATATTCTGAATAAATCTTTGACATTATAATACAACCACGTCAGTATAATGCTATGCAATATTAGTAATAAATCTTGAACAATCAATGAAAAAATTAATCTTAATTCTACCTTTGTTAACCCTTCTACTCAGTGGTTGTTTTTGGGAAGAAGAAACCAAAAGAGAGTCTATTACCAAAGGCTGGTCGCCCAAAACTTTTTTTGAACAAGCTAAAAAGAATACTTCAGTAGGCTCAATGGACAAAGGTGTCGAGCTATATGAGCAATTACAAGCCGCCTATCCCGGCTCTAAATATGCCATACAATCTAAGCTAGAAATTGCCTATGCGCTTTATAAGAATGAGGATTATGACCAAGCAATTGACCGCCTAAATAGCTACATCAAGCTTTATCCAGAACACTTTTCAACCCCCTATGCTTATTACTTACGTGGCGTTATTTCAGAGGATAGATCTCGCTCAATCTTAGATAACTTTATTACGGATAGTGCCCAACGGGATGTTGACTCTGTACGTGATGCATTTAATTACTACCTGGCATTGATTGAAAAATTCCCTAAAACCGATTACGCTGAAGAAGCAAAAACCCGCCTGATTGTCCTCAGAAATATCCTTTCAAGGCATGAGCTGTTTGTGGCTATTTTCTACACTAGAAAAGGCGCCAACATTGCTGCCATTAATCGTAGTAAATACATCATTGAAAAATACCCAAATAC
>DTVJ01000104.1 GCA_012963565.1 Piscirickettsiaceae bacterium | reverse complement strand
GGTGTGTCAGCTGTTAATCATTATCGATTGGCGTTTGTGATTGTTCTACTGATATTTATAGGGTTTGTATCCGTTCCAATGAGTATTTTATTATGAATCGTTTAAACGCATCTGAGCCAATTGGCCCATTAGAAGGCCGCTGGAAAAAGCATTTGTTTGATTTGGCATTAGTAGCGCCACAAAATCGAGATAAACATAAGATTATTGTCATTGGCACGGGGCTTGCAGGCGCATCTTTATGTGCCACATTGGGTGAATCTGGCTATCAAGTGAGTTCATTTTGTTTTCAAGATTCACCACGTAGGGCTCATTCAATTGCGGCGCAAGGCGGTATTAATGCAACTAAGAATTACCAAAATGATGGCGATAGTGTTTGGCGCTTATTTTACGACACTATTAAAGGTGGTGATTTTAGAGCGAGAGAATCTAATGTTTATCGCCTAGCAGAACTCAGTGGCAATATTATTGATCAAGCTGTGGCACAAGGCGTTCCATTTGCACGTGAGTATAGCGGTTATTTAGCCAATCGCTCCTTTGGCGGCACCCAAGTGTCTCGTACGTTTTATGCCAAAGGGCAAACAGGCCAGCAGTTATTATTAGGCGCATATAGTGCCATGAGTCGTCAAGTTGAAGCTGGGCGTGTTACTCATCATTCGCGCAGTGAGATGTTAGAAGTTATTACTATTAATGATAAGGCGCGTGGTGTAATTGTGCGTGATTTAGTTACTGGAGAGTTATCAACACATATAGCAGATTGTGTGGTGTTGTGTACGGGCGGATACTCTAATGCCTATTATTTATCTACGAATGCAAAAGGTTGTAATACCTCTGCCATTTGGCGTGCATTTAAACAAGGTGCTTTTTTTGCCAATCCAAGCTTT
This sequence comes from Piscirickettsiaceae bacterium, assembly GCA_012963565.1. Lineage (GTDB taxonomy): Bacteria > Pseudomonadota > Gammaproteobacteria > PS1 > Pseudothioglobaceae > Thioglobus_C. The sequence goes on along the minus strand of DTVJ01000104.1, from coordinate 993 downwards.
ACTCAAATTCACCCAACTTGCATTCCGCCTACGGGAGAGAGTCAGTCAAAGCTTACATTAATGAGCGAATCTTTGCGTAATGATGGACGTATTTGGGCGCCAAAAAATATTGCAGATTGTGAGAAAAGACCACAAGATATTCAAGAGCAGGATCGAGATTATTTTCTAGAGCGCATGTATCCAGCTTTTGCTAATTTAGTACCACGAGATGTCGCATCAAGAGCAGTCAAAAGTATTTGCGATGAAGGGCGTGGTGTGGGCGTAAAAATTCATGGAAAGCGTCTTGGTGTGTATTTAGATTTTGCTGGTGTGATTGATAAAATAGGCTTGGATGCGGTTGAAGAAAAATACGGTAATTTATTTGAAATGTATGAACGTATTACTGACGAAGATCCTTATGTAACCCCAATGAAAATATACCCAGCGCCACATTATTCAATGGGTGGACTTTGGGTGGATTACAATTTAATGACCACCATTGATGGGCTTTTTGCTGCTGGTGAGGCAAATTTCTCAGATCATGGCGCTAATCGATTGGGCGCTTCTGCACTCATGCAAGGCTTAGCAGATGGATATTTTATCCTGCCACAAACCATTGCTAATTATCTAGCAAGACATACTTTTGATCAGATTGATGAAGATCACGCACAAGTTAAACAAGCGCTTGAAGCGACTAGAGCTCGCATTGATAAATTAATGTATGCACCAGATGCGCAGCATTCACCAGAATATTTTCACCAAAAATTAGGCAAGATTTTGTGGGATGCTTGTGGCATGTCTAGGGAGCAAGAAAAGCTCGCTCAGGCCATTGATGAAATTAAAACGCTAGAGCAAGAATTCTGGCAAAAAATTAAAGTGACTGGCGTAGATAAAGATCTTAATCAAACTTTGGAGCGTGCTGGGCGTGTAGCTGATTTTATTGAGCTCGGTGTGTTAATGTGCCAAGATGCGCTTAATCGAGAGGAATCTTGCGGTGCACATGCTCGAGTTGAG
>DTVJ01000103.1 GCA_012963565.1 Piscirickettsiaceae bacterium | reverse complement strand
TTATCTAGTTGAAAGAATTCACTGTTTAAATATTCAGTTATATCTTCAAAATCTTGTTTGTTCCAATCAAGCTGAAAATAACCATCGCATGCATGAATCATATGAGAGAGTTCAATGAGGTTGGTCATCTCATTCCAGCCTAAGTCTTGATACGGATTTTGATGACATCTCGCACAACTCTCATCGTATAAGAGTTTACCATCGCTAACATTTGGAACAGCCCAGCTAAGGGATGGTAGTAAGGCAATAAAAAGTAATTTGTTAGTTTTCACTAACCTTTAAGTGTGCAATGCGGATAGATGCACTGGGGTGTGAGTCATGGAAAGCAGAATACAAATAATCCGGTGTGAGTGTTGCTGCATTATCACGATAGAGTTTCACCAGTGATGAGATTAAGTCATCTGCATTAGTGTGTTTAGCTGCAAAGGCATCGGCTTCAAATTCATGCTTACGTGAAAGGTAATTATTGATCGGAGCGATAAAAAAGCTAAATACCGGCATAGTTAGAGTAAACAAAATCAGTGCCGTATAATCCGACATATGGCTCACACCAAGTCCGTGAAAGAACCACGGCTGATTAATAAGGTAACCTAGCAGCGCCAATCCCAATAATGAAATCGTAAACGAAGTAATCATATGTTTACGTATGTGCTTATGATGAAAATGCCCCAGCTCGTGCGCAAGGATCGCCTCTACTTCTTGATCTTCCATGCCATCTAATAAGGTATCAAAAAATACAATACGTTTATTTTTACCAATACCAGTAAAGTAAGCATTACCGTGCGAGGATCTTTTCGAGCCATCCATCACAAACACACCATCGCTCTTAAATCCGGTACGCTCAAGCAAATTATCAATCTTAGCTTTGAGCTCGATGTTATCCAGGGGTTTAAATTTATTAAAGATTGGCGCAATGTAGGTGGGGTAGAGCCAAAACATCAGTAGTGAAAATCCAGTCAATACCAACCAAACATACAGCCACCAATACTCACCCATCGTACCCATTAAATACAGTACCGCATAAATAAGTGGCAAGCCAATCACTAACGTGAGTAATATTTCTTTAAAAAGGTCGCCTATAAAAGTACCAGCTGTCATTTTATTAAAACCAAATTTTTGCTCTAACACAAAGGTGCGATAAATACTAAACGGCAAATCAATCAAACTACCAAGTATCATTAAGCTGATGATTAAACCTACACCTATATGTAAGCTATTATCAGTCTGTACTTGCCAAATAGTATCAAGCCATTCGATGCCACCACCAATTGTCCAAACTAAGAGCACAACAGTAGAAAAGATAATTTCAAAATGATTAACCAGTAATTTTGCCTGAGTATACTCAGCAGCTTTTTGATGCTGATCCAATGTAATTTTTTCACTAAACTCACTTGGTACAGCATCAAATGATTTAATAACGGACTTATCTTGCCTAACGTCAAGCCATAACAGAGTAACAACATAACTCAATGTGGCGATTAAAAAAACCAGCGTAAATAAATTAAATTCCATATTAATCAAAAATTAAATAAGATGACTTCATTCTACCGTGAATAGATAGACAAATATGAAAAATCACCTTTTAGACGAATGGTCATATGGAATTCCCACTCATGCATCAATTATTGATAATTAACCGTATTTATAAGTTCTTATACTTATTGTGTATTAATCTAGATGGAGTCTCTAAACTAGGGTCTGACCCCAAGTCACCTAATTAAATTAATAAAATTTGTAGTATTTGTTGATTTTATCGAGATATTCAAAAGAAGTAAAAAAGACACAAGAATTGCAAATATACAACAAAATGTATTTTTTTTAAAATAAAAATAAAAACGTAAGGCTGCATAGGGTATATTATTGAACTTTACAGTTTA
>DTVJ01000102.1 GCA_012963565.1 Piscirickettsiaceae bacterium | reverse complement strand
ACCTTTCCATCTGAAGCCACCACACTTGGTGTTGCCCAAACTCTAGCCTCACCAGAGTCAGCCATGGCATTAAAAGCCGAAGTAAAGTAGGTCAAAACTGGAATGGCGCCTGAAGCATCCGCCAAAGAAGCCAAAGTTAATCCCGTACCAGTAATTAACTTATCTAATGCCAGTTTATTGCCAACACTATCTTCTGCTGAAAACCCGCCTTTGCTTATTACATTAAAACTAAAACCAGAGTCCGTTGAAGATTGAAAACCTACCGGGGTGCCATTAACATTTATTTGACCTTTGTTTGCATCATTCCAAAAATCTCGCCCAATTTTTCTCTTAGCACTAGTAGATATATCAGCTATAAGGACTTCTAATTTTATTTGGGCAGGACGATGATCTATAGCGGCAATATCTTCTTTAATTCGCTTGAGAAGATTCACTGTGGCAGTTATTACAATCGTATTGTTTATGTCATCAGTTTTTACATAGTCTTTATAGTCACTAGTCAACAAAGAAGCGATTTCTGAAGGCTTTAAATAAACTGGATGTAACACAACGGTTTTACTAAGACGCTTAAATAATGGACTATTTGTTTGTGGAAAGCCAATCATAATATAGTTGTCTTTTTCCGCATACTCAAATCCACCAGCGACCAGAAGCATTTCTAGAGCCTCATCTAACGGTGTATTGTTTAGCTTTAATGTGATGGTACCTTGGACAGTGTCATCCATTAAAAATGGAATGTCCACTTGTTGCGATATTTCATTTAATGCATCTCGTATACTGGTCTCAAAAAAAGCATTTGTAGTCCGCTTATAATCAGTTAAACGTTTGATTGCTGGCGCTTTGTTAGAAAAATTACGATAACCTCTGGTTTTTAAATCGTGCTTAATTTGTTTGCGAATGCTTTCGTATTCGTCTTCGAATGCTCTGGATGATATGAGGGAATTAACTGGTATTAAATTTTCACGACTGTCAATATAACGCCCCTGACCTTGATAATCTTTTAAATATTCAAATTTAGCCTTATCTTTTGACTTCCTAGAAAAGATCTTTTTCTCAATACTAGCACTGGTTACTTTAAAGATTTTTTTTAATAAGAACTGATATTGTTTATCACGAAGCGATTCTTGTGTTGCTTTAATCTTAGTGTTTTCTAGTTTTGCAGACTCTTGTGCTAGAAGCTGATGATTGAAGCCAACAAGCAACAAAAAAATCATAAAGATTTTAAACATTACTCTACAACCTTAACTTTGTTATCAATATCACGATTAATAACAACTCGTATGGTTTTTGTTAGATCAACACCACCCTCTTCACTGGTAACCGTTACTTTAAGTTTGTACACACCATCTTTTAACTTATGAAAATTTAGACCGCCAACGAGTCTAATTGTATCACCCGGTAAGGAAACATTATTTGACAGACGAGCACGCACTATCTCTGGACTTTTAGCGCCACCAGCCTTTATATTGGTAAAAATAAATTGAGCTTTTAAAAATAAGGCAGGTGCACCTTTTTTAGAGTTTTTCATTGCTGTGGATATATTTATGAAAGACTGATCACCTGATAGATTAACCTTTACCTTTCCTAAACGTAATTTTTGCTTAAGCTCAGTACCTTCAGGAATCAATATTACTGGAATAGTTGCAGGGATACTACCTTTGGTTTGTTTGGCTTCAAATGACAACCAGCCAAAAACTGGTGCTTTTTTATTCTTGGGCTTAAAATTAAGTTTGATTCTCTCTGTAGCGCCTGGCGCTAACTTAATTTTCTTTGGTGAGATAACAACTTTAACTTTTTTCTTGTTAGAGGACTTAAATTTAGCAAACACGTCCAACTTTTGCGTGGTTGGGTTTACTACCTCCACGATAGTTTGACGAACAGAACCACCTGTAAATTCTTGCTCAATAATGGTTGGTGATATCATGAGTGGTGTTAATGGACGGTCACTCCCACTAGCATCACCTTGTGCCGCTATTTTTTTCGCTAGCTCTGAATTAATTTTTATCTTCTGACGAGGGGTTATTTTAACGGCACTAGCAATGCCTTTAATTGAACTTAAGAAATTACCACGGACCTGATATTTACCTTTCGGCAATGGACTCTTAAAATCACACTCAATAGTTGATTTTGTTTTAGGCTGCATATTAATTCGCTTTTTAATACCCGCTACCTTAAGTTTTTTTAGACCTTTTGCATCTAAAATCGTGCACGATCCAGTAACCACAATATCAAAACGATGTTTATTTAACACTGGAATTGACAATGTCATTGCATTACGCTTGTCCCTTGAAGGATTAACTTTAATCTTTCCAAGTTTGATTTTTTTAGAATTGGTCTTTATTTTTTGACCTTTTTTTAGTGCACGTAACACAATAGGGATATTAATCTTAATTAATGCCTTCACGTGGGTTTTAAACTCTGGAATCCTGGTAGAAGTCTTACCAAACTGCATCACACCAATGGATTGTTTTAGCTTTTGGGTATTGAGCTTGAGTTTATATTTTCTTGGATCTTGTCTAATCGACAAATAGATTCGATAGTCACCGATATATCCCTTAGGAACCCTGACACTCACCTTAACCTTTCGCGTCTCTCCGGGTTGTAATGTAAATGCTTTTGGGCTAACTTTTGTCCAGCCAATAATGGTAGCTGCAGGCGTGCCATTAATCATCTCAGTCGGCGTTTCAATATCGGCTTTAAAGTACTCAGTTTTTTTAGCTGACTGGTTACTTACCTCAATAGGAATAATATAGTTGATTCCCTGCTGAGCTTTGTCCATTCGAACAAATGCTGGTGTGATAGATAAGCCAGCCATCACTTGCGTTATTGGTAACAGCAGAAGCAATAATAAGAATAGTTTTTTAATCACGAAATCGTTCATTGTTTGTTATCTTAGATAAACTAAGATAATGTACCCATATAAATAAGAACTAGGGTCATGAACGTTATAGAGGTAATAGCGGATGAAGCAATCCAAAAGCCTGATAAAAATGGCAAAAACCCTTGCGGATCAACAACAAAGAAAAATGGCCTAACACCCTCGACTAAGGCGCTAATATCGGTATAAAAACCACCATTCAACTGTGTTGCTCTAAGTAGATTATCTTTAAATTGGGCTTCAACATTTAGGGTAGTAATAGCATTTTTTAAATGCTCATCACGCCAGCTAGATTGCTCAACATTCTCTAGTTTTTCATAGAGGTTTTCACCACTGAGTAAGAAATGATAAAAAATTGCTAATTGCGTTAAATACATCTGCTCAATAGAATTGTCTGCTTTTTCAACCAACCAGCTTGACCGTGTATTGGTATCATTGGCAGAAATCCAGTCTGTAATATAGACTCTACTCAAGTCTAAACTGATATAAATATTTTCAGGTCTTAGCGAACAAAAACCTGCACCCTCTTGGGAAAAGTATTTAAGCGCTTGTGCAATTGAATACCATATTGGCGCACCAAGATTTGTTCTAAGTTTTGGATCAATTTCAGTTAGGGATTGTAATGATTCAACTTCATCCAAAGAAGTTACATGTAATTGTTCTGGCTCTAAAAGTTTATGTAAGGCACACAACTCAACCACCATGGCTTTGCCTGCCATGCGCACACCATGAAGCGTCAGCTCCTTTTCAGAAGTCTGAGATACGACATTAGTTAAATGTTGATCTAGTATTTGCATTAGTTTACATAGGTTGTTGCCATACCAATGGAAATTGGCTCGTCCTTGGTAAAGAACACATGGCGAAATTTATAACCTTCTTTTCTCCCTCTGACTTCTACAACGCCGGCAGTATTAAAGCTGTCTTCATAAATTAAAAGAGACACATTATACAGTTTAGCAGGTTTTTTTTCAAAAATTTCTTTTAGTGAACCTTTCTGAGAGATATCAACATAGCCCATCCAATCTTTTCCACTGATTTTTGGCTTGACTGAACGATGTCTATCTTCACTTATTGTAATATAAAAATTTTCTGCCATTTTGATATCGTCTGTTTGTTCTAGCTCAATACACTTTCTTTTGGCGCAAATAATGGTAAGTAATTTTTTCTTATCGCTGGCCTTAACACCTAAATAAGCCTCTCTAACAACGTTTGTTTCTAGACTTTGTAGGGCGGCAAAGGCTACAATCAATACCAAAATACCAATAACATTAAACAGCACATCAAGGAAGGCATCCATACCGTCATCACCTTTATACTTTCTTCTTTTAGGCATGTCTAATTATCGGTACCAAATTCTCTATCATCATTAAGATAAACTAAAGTCCAGTCTACCGCCCAATCTTTTTGCATACCAGGATATTCTTTCTTGTCAAAAATTACTGAATTTCTACGATTTAAAATTTCACTTAAATATGAATACGTCTTAACACCGGTGGGTCGCAATAAAAAACTAATAAAATGTGTCTTGCGCTTATTTGTTGATATATCTTTCACAAAATCTAAAAAAGGAGTTCCTTCCCATGAACTAGGATTGTTCTGTTGATAACGACTATACATTTTCTCAACATTCTTCCATTCCATGTCAGCATCAAATTCCATATTTTGATAGACAAAAATATCGTACTCTTCAGCTCTTAATGTTGGGTTGGCTTCAGAAAATTCTATAACGACATTTTTACGTTTAATGAATTTTTGCTCCGCTTCAGACCATTCAAGTGGCGCCTCAATAATAAGTTTTGGTTTAACGGCAGTTACAGTAAGTGTAAGTACAATAAAAATCAAAACACCAATCAGTGCAATCAATACACTCACAAACGGGAAAAATGAAGGATTTGCTTTGTTACCGCCGCGCTTAGCCATGATAGTTAGTTATAAATCGGTATGCTGACCATCTTTTAAAGCATTAACCTTTACTGGTAAATTCTGCAGAACTTGATTTTTAATATAGTCTTCAATACGATCTAAAGAGGCGGAATCGACTGTTTCAACCATGGTCATTGCAATCATAATAATAATTACTGCAACCAGCGCCACTAACGTTGTATCAAATGCAAAAGCCAGCTCTGAGGTTACCTTACCTAACGCTGTAGTAATTTGTGACACATCCTCAACATCACCACCTAATACCTTTGCCAGTCCACCAACTGATTTACTTACACCCTGTACTGTACCAACGAAACCTAATAGTGGTGTCGCCCATACAATAACTCGAAGAATGGTATAACCAGCGTCCATTTCATTGTAAGCTCGTTCTGAAAAAACTGTGAGTGCATCTTCAGCTTCTCGAATTGAGCGTGTATGCTTAAACCTTGTCAATGCACCAATAACACGTTTTGCAACACTCACATCTTTAATTTGTCGAGCTTTATCTTGAATCATCAACATCGCTTCATTGATTTCTATGTCGGTATTCAGCGGCGTGGTATGGGTTAGATAAGTTTCTTTAAGCGCTCGTTCATTCGCACGCACCAATGCAAACCTTTGGCCGAGCATTACGAAAGATATAACCATAAAAGCCACAACCGCAAAAGGTACCCAACCAACAGCAAGTAATCGATAAATCTCCGCATTAGGATCAATAAATTCAAGAAAAGGAATATAAAAAGCAGAATATATTGACAGTGAAGCAACGATGGTAATGATTAAAGCTTTAGCGCGACCACCACCTAAGTTCATTTCTACATTGAGTTTTTGTTCAATACTCATACTGTGAGAGATTGCACCCAATTTAATTGGGTCTTGCACAACCACTTCATGGCCACAGTGTGCACAGACAGTGTAATAGCCCAGAGTATTATCTGGTGCTTGCATACGACCATGGCACAGTGAACAACTAAACTCAATCATTTAACTCACCCATATTTTTATCAAAATTATTGTTATTTCCATTCAAAAGTTCAATGAAAAAACAAGCAAACCCTTTATAAATAAGGGATATTATAGTATCATTGTCAATACTTATAACATATTGTTTCTGATGATTAATCCAAAAAAACTAACTTTAAAGCAACTTCTTGCTCAACTTACCTCCAGACAAGGATTAATAGGTGGCTCTGTGCTTGGACTTATCGCCTCTTTGGTTAGTCTTTATTTTTTAGTACCTATTTTTGAAAAAAGCGAGGAAAACGCGGTCGACATCATCGAGGTAACAACTACCCTTAATGACACCACAAGTAAATTCGAACAAACCAGCGAGCAACTCACACAAACTAGTAAAGATTTAGCGACTTCAAACCAAAAACTAGCAGAACTCAAATTAGTTGAAGTGGAGTTATTTTCTGCCAATGATAGAATTTCAGATTTAAAGGAATCATCTCAAAAAAATGAGACAACCATCATAAATCTAGAAGAGGAAATTAACAATAAAAACTCTAACATTGAATCATTAAAAGACCGAACTCGGGCATTAAAGAATAACATAGCTTCAAAAAAAGCAGCCCTAACCAAACGAGCAGAATGGATTAATGATTTAAAAAAACGTGACGATGAAATTGTAGAAAATGCAATGCATCTGGTTGATAATTTTATGAAGATATCTGATACTAACAATGCTTTTGGCGAGGTATCGTCAGCCTCACGAGATGAACTTCTTGTTGATACACTGACATTGGTTAACACATTAGATACTCAACGCAATCAAAGAAAAATGTTTGTAGAAGATCTCAGTCAGAAATTACAAAAATAATAAATAGTCTGTGTTTACTTCCAATTAACACCCTCACTATTAGAACAGTTTAGACTTCGCTTTGTTCTCTGACCTTACTATTGTTGTTGGTTATTAGCTTTCCATCATACTAAATTAGCATGGGTTTTAGCTCTTACAAATTCTCTTATTTCCTTGAAAATTATATATGTCATAATGACATATATAATGATAAAATATAACAGGTTGTTAAAAAACAAATAATTATCTAAAACGAGCTAAATAGATTGAAAAGTTAAAACATGACGATAAATTGTAGAAAATACATGGCATCTAGTTGGTATTTTCTTGAAAAATCTGATAGTATTCACGTCAAATGTCATCAATAACTAAAAATAAACTACTTTAACACGCTAACAACTACTTTAAAAATTAGCCACTTAGCGCCATATACGTAAATTATTTATAGAAAATATTAATGAGAAATTACAAAAAAACAAATAATCTTTGTTTAATTTCAATTGGCACTCTAACTAAGCGACCAGTTCAGATCATACTTTATTCTCTAATTTTTCTATTGTTGTCTAACACGACAGTTCAAGCACGTGCTGATATTGAGGTTGGTTTTGGACATCACAAACACCCCTACGTTATGCTTGATGACAGTATAGAAAAAGAAGTAGGACATAAAAAACATCATGGCATAGAGTTTGGCATTATCAAACAAACATTGCTACGTATGGGTCTATCACTTAAAACGCACGCAATTGAGCCAAACAGTCTTAAACGAGCAATCAGAAATTTTAAAAAACTTGATGCAGTATCTGGAGTAAATTTATCTAAAGATAAATTTCACTATTCAGATCCAATCCTCGAAATAGAATATCTTGCCATTACAAAAGCAAAGAATAAGATCGATCTAAAATCTACTAGTGATATCACACCTTTCAGTATTATTGCTCGTGAAGGGGTTTACTCAACTTTAGGTCGTGGATTTAACAAGGCATATAATCCAAAAAGTGGTTCGCACAAGATGCTATATTATCAATATTCTCGTGATATAGACTTACATAAAAGATTTTGGACATCAGAATCAGACCTTATAATGATTGCTGATCGTGAAGCTTT
>DTVJ01000101.1 GCA_012963565.1 Piscirickettsiaceae bacterium | reverse complement strand
AAAATCTTGATTGTCAGCCTTGTATGCAACGTACGTGCCCTTTAGGGCATCATGATTGTATGCAGTTAATAAAGGCCAATGCTGTGCTTAAGTCTATAAATCAACTGTTTTCAAATTGAACCATTTGTAGATATAATATAGGCACAACACACAACACACAACACACAACACACAACACACAACACACAACACACAACACACATGACTAATGATTTCTTAACCAAATGGATTGGCTTTTGGGTTTTTTTATTTAGCGTTTCAGTTTTATCACTTCCGGGCCACGGTGGTCAATCGGCCATTGTATTGCTATTTACCATGCTTTATGTTGCAATTGTTAAGCGAAACAATCGCCAAGATTTTTCATTGAATAAAGAAGAAAAGATTTTTATCTACTTGGTTTTGGTTTGGTTTGGGTGGCAATTATTCGGTGTTTTCTATCAGCCGCTGGGTTATGAGTTTGAAAGTACCAAAGCCCAGTTAAGAGTAATGGATGACATGTCACGTTGGCTATTACTACTGCCAGTGTTTTTCTTATTGAGGCGTTTTTTTGTTGACTGGAAGATACTGGCAATAGGTTTAAGTGTGGGCGTGTTAATTACCGTTTCTGTCGCGCACTATGAAATTTATTTTTTAAATTTAGACAGGGCTGAAGGTATGTCAAATCATACAATTCCCTTTGCTGAATTAATGGTGGTATCGGATTTATTGCTATGGATGCTAATGATTCATGCCTGGAATAAAGGTCAAAAAATTCTTTCTTATTTTTTATTATTTGCCAGTGTTGTGGCATTTTACGGTTCACTCTTGTCAGTAACGCGTGGCGCGTGGCTTGCTTATGTGTTTATGATTCTAATATGGCTTTTATATATAGTTAAAAATAGCCTTGCAGACAAAAAGCACCTGCTATCTAAGCCGATTTTGTTAAGGCTTTTATTTGCATTTGCTGTGTTTTTTGCTGTTTCTCAAACCGAGCAATATCAAACGCTAAAATCAAGAACATTGCAAACTGTCAACGATGTCTCCAATGGTAATTATCAAGGAGCAAGCTCAAATAGATTTAATATTTACAAAGATGCGATTAACCATATTGAGAAGCAGCCATTTGGCATTGGCACTCATAACTTTAAACAAATTGACCCAAATGGATACCCATTTAATGCACATAATCAGTTATTAAATGTGTGGGTTGAGAACGGCATTCAAGGTGTGATAAGTTTGCTACTGTTAGTTGGATATGCATTTAGATTCTTTTGGAAAAATTTAAGCCACGCTAACGAGTCAGTCAGTATTTATGCTTCATGTGGACTAATGCTAATTGTTAGTTATATAATTTTTTCCCAATCACAAGTTGTGCTTGATCATCACCAAACACTGATATTTTTTATCTTTTATTTATATTTCTTCTTTGCGCAGATACAGTTTTTAAAAAATAAGTGTGATTAATGGCGGTCAAATTCTAAATCAATCAAATGACAAATCGTATGTCCAATGACAATATGCATTTCCTGAATGCGCGGTGTGTCTTCAGCAGGGACCACTAAGTTTACATTGCATAAAGCATTCATTTCACCGCCATCTCGGCCACTAAAGCCAATGGTTTTGCATCCCATTTCTTTTGCAAGACTTAATGCGCTAATAACATTACCACTACTGCCACCAGTACTAATGCCAATGGCTACATCTCCTGCATTGGCTAACGCCTCTATTTGGCGATCAAACACATGGTTATAGCCATAATCATTGCCAATTGAGGTTAGTATTGAGGTGTCAGTCGTTAAAGCAATAGCAGGTAATCCTTTGCGCTCAACCTTGTATCTTCCAACCAATTCTGCAGCAATATGCTGAGCATCAGCCGCACTACCACCATTGCCAAAGATTAAAATTTTTCCACCATTCTGAAGGCTGTCAA
>DTVJ01000100.1 GCA_012963565.1 Piscirickettsiaceae bacterium | reverse complement strand
ACTTCTGCTTATTATCCAATTTGAGTAAAGGCACTTGATAGGTTAGATTGATATTGCCATCTAATAATTTCGCCAGATCCAAATTGTATTCAACTTCTGTTTTTTCAACAAGACTGCGTCTTTGTTTTAATGTTTTGTTAAAAAATAATTGCGCTAACTTGGTTGCCGGTGCAATGCGTGTTTTAATACCACTAAGAAACAACATCCAACCTATTTGCGTATCTATAAACGCACTGATACTAATACTGATATTAGCTGCTCTGATGTTTCTTAAAGTTAGCCAAAAATTATCTTTATCATACAAAATAACTTCGTCAATAAAATCAGCCTGTTGAGCCAATTCTAAATTGACTTTTGAAACTAAGGCGTAAATTTTTGCATGTGGATTGGATTTTTTAACCACATAGAACAAAGGTAGTGAAGTGATAAAATCGCCAATTTTGTCATGGCGAGTAATGAGAATATTCACTTTTTTTGATTTAGCTCATAGAGCTTAATATATTTATAAAAATTAGTCGCCATGTGAGAAAACGCAATAACAAGACCAACATAACCGTCTAGAAAACCTCGTTTTAATATATAAGTTTTAAAAAAAGAAAAGCCTGCATTCAGTATCGCTTTGAGTGGGCTAGAATACTTGTTTGGATTTTGTTGTGCAAACAAGGTTGAATAGCGATCTAGCTTAACAATAAAATCGTGAATATCATGATAACTATAATGCTTAATATTTCCTTGTAGCAATACAACTTCAAAGCCATCTATCTCAATATCTTCATGTACATAATTATTATTATATTGGGTAAGTTTCCTATTGTAGAGACGTACGTGCTTTTCGTTATTCCAGCCTGAATATTTGATTTTTATGTCTTTATAGTAAGAAACCATATTAACCATATAAACACTTTGATCGTCTAGATGTTGAGACTTAAGATGGTTGACAAAACTATCATCCGCCACTTCATCGCTATCTAAAATCAATATCCAGTCATTTTTCGCATAAGTGGTGGCTTTATTTTTGGTTGGGCCAAACCCAGTAAAATCACCTTGAACAAGGTTAACATTGTGGAATTTCTTTGCAATTTCAATGGTGTTGTCAGTTGAACCATTATCAAACACCACAACATCAGAAAACTGATTTAATGCGTTTAACGTTTTTTCAATAGTCTTGCTGCCATCCTTAACAATAATAACAACAGAAATATTATTTAGCATAAGCCCAGTGCCTTTTTAATTTTAAGTTTTCGATTTTTTCTATCTTTGTTTCTTTGATTGTAAAACAAACCAAGGTTAATAAATTTTTGATCCAAATTAGCAACTTGTGCATAAGCCTTAAGTATTGTTGATAAATCCTCATTATCGGCCCATAGTTTACTAAAATTTTGGGCTTTTTGTTTTGTACTTAACACCTCAAAAGACATACGATTAATATCAATAATCTTAAAAATATATCCTTGGTCGCTTTTTTTAATCAGTATGTTTCCTGGAGATAAGTCATGATGAATGACATTGTTCTTATGCAATGCAAATACAAATTTTGCAAACTCCTCAAAGATAACCTTCTTATCAGGATGTTGCTTAAACAGTGGCGCCTGCATATTGAAATCAGCATCAAACTTTTCACAGATTAGGTAACTTTGAGTTAAACGCGGATTAAAATTTTCAATTCTAGCGATGACTTTAGGGGTGAACTGTGGAATTTTTAATCCATATTCATAGGCTCGCCATGCCTTGGATTTTTTTAAATAAGTATAGATAAAGCTATTAATGACACTAGGCACCTTATATGACTTAACCACAAAAACTATATTGTTAAATTCAACCTCTTTAATGGTGTTTCGATCATCCTGCAAAACAATACTACTTTGAGAAAAATATCTTTCGATTTCTTCAGCAAAAGGTTTGTAGTCTGTACTTGCTAGTTGTTGCTTAATCACGTTT
>DTVJ01000099.1 GCA_012963565.1 Piscirickettsiaceae bacterium | reverse complement strand
AAGGTTGTGCATTTAAGGCGCTAGAAAAATCATTAAAAGTTGCTTACATTGATTTCAAGCAAGACATGCCTGTCGGGGTGTTAGATAATCTTGAAGCGAATGATTGGGTATGTATTGATAATGTCGATTGTTTGGAGCAGAATCAGCAGCAAGATTTGTTTGATCTTTATAATCGTGCATCGAATACTTCTGTTAAGTTAATTATTAGTGGCAATACCTTGCCTGGTGAATTGAATTTATTGAAAGATTTAAAGACGCGCTTGTCATTAGCGACTATATTTTGTCTTGAAACGCTAGACGATCAGAGCAAAAAACGCATTATTCAACAGCAGATGGATGAACGTAATTTAAAGATTGATCATAAGATTTACGATTACTTATTTAAGCACTATTCACGAGATTTGGTAGATTTGTTGAATGCAATCAATCAGCTAGACAAGGCTTCATTACAGAAAAAGAACAACATTACCATCCCATTGATTAAGCAAGTATTGGATATTTAAAATCTGTTTTACGATCGGTTTCTAAATTTAAATTTTGCGATTTTTGGCATGAGTTGAGAAAAAGGTATGTTTTCAAAATTGCCATATTCCTTTTGTATTGTTTCTACTAAGTCAACGATATCATCGATATTATCATCGGACGAATGGTAGATTATTTCTTGTAAAGCAAGCAAACCACCCATTTTTATCTTAGACTGTTGGCCCACCGACAAGCTGACCTGATGGTGTGATTTCAGCACAAAATCACTATTGTCTCTTAGGTGGTGATATAAGGATTGGCACCTAATTGATGCCGATTCATGTAGACACACACCAAATTCTTTTTCTGCAATGCAATCTTTGGTGCTAAATTTACATCCACATCGACCACTCAATATCAAATGTGAAAAAGGACAGGTGTAATGGTCAACACTCATAATAATACTTTCATAGCTACTGAGACATTATAATATAGGGTTTTATTTTAGCGCTAAATAGCTCATGAATTACCTGCCTATTTTTATTGATATTAAGCAACAACCTTGTTTGGTGGTTGGTGGTGGTGATATTGCTTATCGTAAAATTAATTTGTTATTAAAAGCAGATGCAGCAGTCACTTGCGTATCGAAGGAGTGTTGTGATGGTATTGTGCAATTAGTCCAAAGCAATAAAATTACCCATATTGAAAAAGCATTCGAAGCTACAGACATTAATTCGCAAATACTGATCGTCTCGGCTACTGATGATTCGACATTAAATGCCCACGTTTCTGAATTGGCTAAATCCGCTAATATCCCCGTCAATGTGGTAGATTCACCTGCTTTATGTTCATTTGTAATGCCATCGATTGTGGATCGATCACCGATTGTTATTGCCATCTCATCAGCGGGTAAAGCCCCTGTTCTGGCACGTTTAATTCGTGCAAAGCTAGAAAGCACTATTCCTCATGCATATGGAAAGCTGGCAGAATTAGCGGGAAATTTCAGAGACCAAGTCAAAGCCAAGTTCAATAACATTGAAGATCGACGTTATTTTTGGGAAAAAACATTTTCTGGTATTGTGGCTGAAAAAGTCTTCTCTGGTAAAGTGGATGAGGCCAAAGCAGATCTTCAGGCGCAACTTGATGGTAGTAGTGATAGTGAAGTAGGTGAAGTTTACTTAGTAGGTGGTGGTCCAGGTGATCCTGATTTACTCACTTTTAAGGCCTTGCGCCTTATGCAACAGGCCGATGTTATTTTGTACGACCGTTTGGTATCAAAGGAAGTAATGGAACTAGTTAGACGTGATGCAGAATTGATTTACGTGGGTAAAGAGCGTGATAATCATACTGTAGCGCAAGGCGATATTAATCAATTATTGGTTGACTTAGCCAAACAAGGTAGACGAGTTTGTCGTCTTAAAGGCGGTGATCCATTTATTTTTGGTCGTGGTGGTGAAGAAATCGAAACATTGGCAGAAAATG
>DTVJ01000098.1 GCA_012963565.1 Piscirickettsiaceae bacterium | reverse complement strand
CTAATGAAAAATACGGATACATTTGTACTTCTTGCCAGTTTTGTTTGCCAATACTGGGCACAATAGCAACTGCATTTTCAGCAATGCCGTTCATATCGTCAAAATCTAGATGTGCATGTGAATTAATCATTGTTCTTGTTGGTATAGATTTACTAATATAATAATCGTCATTTGTCTATATTTTATACCAATGGAATTGACTAGAAATATTACCACAACTAGGCTAGTTATTATTGTTGCTGCCTTTTTAACCCTTGTTGGTAATGGTAAGTTCTTTTCTGAGACGGTTATTGTTTTCCCTTTGCAGGACAATGTTTTATTTATTGCCTCCTTATCAGTTTGGCTATTTTCTTTTTTATCTATTCTATTGTTATTAGTTTGCTATAAATATAGCGTCAAGCCAATATTGATAGCCTTATTATTAACCTCTTCGATTGTGAGTTATGTTGCCAATGCATACGGCATTGTGCTTGATGACAATATGATTACCAATACTTTAGAAACTAACCCCTTAGAAGTACTGGATCTTTTTAGTTTCAAATTCCTTTTGTATTTTGTTATCTTGGGCGTAATCCCATCATATTTAGTCTACATAGTCCATGTTTCTAGTACAACTTGGAAACAACAATTATGGTCAAAAACTAAAACCATTACTGTTATGGCTATTGTTTTTGTTATGGTAACACTCAGTTTTTCAAAGGCCTACACCTCTTTAGCTAGAGAGCAACGCCACCTTCGTTTATATGTTAATCCCACTTATTATTTGTATGCAATAGGGAAATATGTCAATTCTCGGTTCGCAACTGCAGCGGTTCCGTTTAAGAAAATTGGCACAGATGCAGTTATTGATAGAGAAGATCAAACTAGAAAGTTAATCATCATGATTGCTGGAGAAGCAGCAAGGTCGGATAGATTTTCATTGAATGGTTATAAAAGGACAACCAATCCTTTATTGGAGAAAGAGGAGGTGATTAGTTTAAATCAGATGTATTCATGTGGCACTGATACTGCACTTTCTGTGCCCTGTATGTTCTCTTCACTGAATAAAGATGATTATTCTCATGCACAAGGTAAAAACATGAGTAATGTGTTAGATGTATTAAATTATGCAGGTGTTGAGGTGCTTTGGCGCGATAATAATTCTAGTTCTAAAAGTGTTGCAAGTCGACTTCCCTTTGAAGATTACAAATCTTCAAGTATAAATAGTGTGTGTGATCCTGAGTGTCGAGATCAAGGCATGTTGTCTGATTTACAAAAGTATATTAACGCACACAAAGAAAAAGACATTGTTGTTATCTTGCACACAATGGGTAGTCACGGTCCGGCATACTATAAGCGCTATCCAGAGCAATTTGAAAAATTCACACCAGTGTGTGAAACTAATCAATTAAATGAGTGTAGTAATGAGCAAATCAATAATGCTTATGACAATACAATTGTTTATACCGATTATGTTCTAGCAAAGACAATTGAACTATTGAAAAATAATCAAGATAGTTTTAAAACAGCAATGTTCTACATGAGTGATCATGGTGAATCGTTAGGTGAGAATGGCCTTTATTTACATGGAATGCCGTATTTTATGGCACCAGATGAACAGATACATGTGGGATCTATGCTGTGGTTCGATGAGCGTTTTTCAAAGGATATTAATATTAACGAGTTAAAGAGCATTGCTAATAAGAAACTATCTCATGACAATATATTCCATACATTACTGGGTTTAATGAATATTAAAACGACAGTCTACAACGAAGAATTAGACTTTATTCCTTATTTTAAATAGACCATCCTTTTTGGTGTTTTTTATAAGAATGTTGGATGATAAGCTTACATTCTAATTAAAAAATGTTTATAATAGTCCGATTATTCTGCACGAAGATTGATTAGATTATTATGAAAACATTTAGCGCTAAAGATCACGAAGTAAAAAGAGACTGGTTCT
>DTVJ01000097.1 GCA_012963565.1 Piscirickettsiaceae bacterium | reverse complement strand
AGTTCGTTGAAAATATACCTGCCGTTGTTCATGTGGACAAAACCGCAAGGCCACAAATCATATACAGAAATGATAATTATTTATATTATGATATTCTTACAGAATTTTATAAAATTACCGGAATACCAACACTTGTAAACACTAGTTTTAACGCCCATGAAGAGCCCATTATTAATACACCTAAAGAGGCAATAGAGGCGCTGTTAGGCGACAGAATTGATTTTTTGATTTTTGAAGGTTTTATAGTATATAAATCAGATAGAACTGATTTGGAAAATTTAATTCATTAATAAGCAAGAAATATTAAGTTCTTTGGTAGTCATCTTCAAGGCGAATAATGTCATCCTCACCCAAATAATCACCTGTTTGAATTTCAATAATCTCTAAAGGTATTTTTTCTTGGTTTTCTAATCGATGTATCGTGCCTTTAGGAATATAGGTTGACTGGTTTTCTTTTAACAAGAATATTTTATCTCCACAAGTAACTTTAGCAACGCCTTTCACCACAACCCAATGCTCTGCACGATGTTTGTGCTTCTGTAAAGATAGTTTTGCACCAGGATTAACTAAAATACGCTTAGCCTGGAATCCATCATCAGCATCAATAGAATCATAATAACCCCATGGTCTAAATACTTTTCTGTGATTGTCAGCTTCAGAGCGATTACTCTTTTTTAATTGATTAACGATGTTCTTAATATTCTGTGAATATTTTTTATCTGCAACGAGTAGTGCGTCTTGTGTATCGACAATTACCAAGTCTGATGTACCAATTACTGAAACTAGGCGATTAGAGCTGTATGCATAAGTATTTTTAACATTATCTAGAATCACATCGCCTTCACTTACATTGCCATTTTTATCTTTGTTTTTTGCATCCCACAACGCTCCCCAAGAGCCAATATCACTCCAATTGGCATCTAACGGCACCACCACTCCATCTTGAGTGTGTTCCATCACTGCGTAGTCGACAGATTGCTCAGGACACTTGTAGAATTCATCATTATTAAGGCGTATAAAATCCTTGTCTTTGTATTCTGTTTGGCAGGATTTCTTACAACTAGAAAGAATCTCTGGCTCATATTTTTCTAACTCCTGAAGGTAGATAGAAGCTTTGAACATAAACATGCCGCTGTTCCACAGGTAATTACCAGAGTCAAAATATTTTTTTGCATCGGCTTGATTTGGTTTTTCTGTGAATGATTTAATATTGTAATAATCAGTTTTATTATCAATATCAGCCTCAATATAGCCATAACCTGTTTCTGCCTTATCAGGCACAATACCAAAAGTAACCAATTTATTATTCTCTGCAAGTTTTTCAGCGACTTCAATGGATTTATGGAAAGCATCAATATTTTGAATAAGGTGGTCTGCTGATAGCACGAGTAGTAGTGGATCTTTTCCATTATTAATAAACTTTAAGGCCGCTAATGCAATAGCTGGCGCAGTATTTCTACCAATCGGTTCTAAAATAATTCCATTTGATTCTCTATCTATTTGACGTAGTTGCTCAGCTGCCAAAAAACGATGTTCTTCATTGCAAATGACAAGTGGATCGGCAACATTTGTAGGAAGCCTTAAAATAGTATCTTGAAATAGCGTAGTATCATTAACTAAGTTAATGAACTGTTTTGGATGGAGTTTTCTAGAAAGTGGCCACAATCTTGTGCCGCTACCACCGGATAAAATGATAGGAGTAATCATTAATTATCTCTGCGAATAGGCTTTACACTGGGCGCTTTCCAATTGGATTGAGCTTCAGTGAGTTTGATGTATCGATAAAAAGTACCTTCAAAATTACCAAAGGCAATTACAAAGCCAGCACCGCCATCTAAGATTCCAAGTTTAAAAATATAATGCTTAATAAACGACCAGAGGCCGTGAATAAAAGCTTTAAATACACTACCAGTTTTCCCTCTATCTTGTAATTTAGATACCCCTAGTG
>DTVJ01000096.1 GCA_012963565.1 Piscirickettsiaceae bacterium | reverse complement strand
AAACACCACTTTGTTAGTTAGTGGTTTAAAGGCTTCGTCGTTAATAGAAAAAGATAATCGTTTAGCAGGTAATGGCGCTATGCCAAAATCCTTATGGATTAAATCTGAAGATTGGGCATAAACACCCCAGTCTGATTGGTTAGAAGAAATTGTTAAGGTAACAATATCAGAAGATACATACTCACCAGGCGTGCCTAAAATTTGGAATTCCAACTCAGTAGTTGACACATTAACCGAGGTATACGGAGGGACAGTTGCATTAATATTTATCGATGCTAACTGAGTTAGAGCGTTCAGCGCGAAAGCATGACTACTAATCAAAGGTACTAGCGTCATTAGCAATATGATCAATCTTTTTTGTTTAAATATTATTCGCATTAGACTAAATGTTTTTTACTAGAAAACTAATGCTTCCCAGATAATCACCTGCTTTTTCAAGTTTATCAGCATTAACCAAAAATTCGAGTGTTGCTATTTCTCTAGGGGCATTTGATCCACCAGATGCAATCTTAACAACTTGATTAAGATTTTTCCATAAAGATTCCGGATCATCTTTAATTCGAACATAAATTTTACTTTTATCAAGCTTATCACCATTAACTTTAATCAAGTTACTAGCAGATAAATATAATTCCCACCTTGGGCTATTAGTCCCAAATATGACATTAACTGTTTGAATATTTGGTGTATTAAAATTCGAAGTAACAATCTTAAAGTTTATTGGGGTTAAGGTTAGAGTTGCTTTTGGATTTACCACCACTTTAACTGGAATATCTGGCTTGTCACTATCAGATGTCAATAAGCCTGTATAGCTACCAGGCATGTCAGTCCAATTAGGTTGGAATTTAAATATTGAAGTGACTGGGTTTGATTTTTCTTTACCAGATAATACTAATTGAAATCGATCTAGAGTGTGTGGCCTATCTAAATATAAATTGCTAACTGTTAATTTAGATTTATCAACATCCAACCCATTAATACGAAATGATATTAGTCTATATTTAACAGGATTTAACTCAGATGCATCTGGTTTAAATTGTAAAGACGCGGATGATGAAACACCTGGGGTAGCTGCAATATTTAACCCAGTCGTTGGATAGACTACTACTTTAGACCATGCCGATGTTGAAAAAATCAAACAAAATAATAATGCCTGATGAATGACTCTAGAAATCATCCTCTTGTGCTTCCTCCTCATCTCCACCATCATCTTCATTAGCCACTCCACCAGTAGAACCTTTAGATCTTAATTCTTCTAACAGTATCTGAATTTTTTCAGCTAACGCGATTGCATTTTCAGCCATTTCTCTTGCTAAACGAGCTGTATCTAGAGTTTCACTCAACCCTTGGATAATAGCTTGGTTCATGCCATCAAGTCGTCCAGAAATAATTGAAATCTGCTTAATATACTTGGAGCTTAATTTAGCCTCTTTCTGCATAACCACCTTTTCAACTGTATTTTTTTGGGCTATTTCATTAGTACAACCTGTTAGTCCGATAATTACCATTAAACCGATAATTAATTTTTTATTTATCATAGAAAACTCTCCATTTTTTTGTATTCTGAATGCTCTTGTAGTAGCGTTGGGGTAATAAATATCACTAAATCTCTAGTTTCTCTTGTTTGTTTTTCGACACCCAAAAGAGCGCCTGTTGACTTCATGCCTGGAAAGTTTTTACCTTGGTCTCCATGCTGAATATCTAACAAGCCACCAATAACCAACGTCTCTTGATTGGCCAATGAAACATTAGTGCTAATTCTTCGTGTTGTTAATACAGGCAAACGATCACCTGTAGATTGACGCTCGCCCGTAAATGAAACGGTTGACACTTTTATTTCTTGAATATCAAGATTGATTTCACCATTAGATGATATACGTGGCACTATTTGCATAGCAACACCCGTTTCATAATTCTTAGTTGTCACTTGTAAAAAATCTGACGGACCAGA
>DTVJ01000095.1 GCA_012963565.1 Piscirickettsiaceae bacterium | reverse complement strand
TTGGAATACGCAATGAGTGTCATCGTTGGTCGAGCTTTACCGGATGTACGAGACGGTCTAAAACCGGTGCATCGTCGAGTGCTATATGCGATGGAAGTTCTTGGTAATGATTACAATAAATCTTATAAAAAATCAGCCCGTATTGTGGGTGATGTTATTGGTAAATATCATCCACATGGCGATACAGCCGTATATGACACCATTGTACGTATGGCGCAGCCATTCTCAATGCGTAATATCCTGATTGATGGTCAA
Organism: Piscirickettsiaceae bacterium; assembly: GCA_012963565.1. Lineage (GTDB taxonomy): Bacteria > Pseudomonadota > Gammaproteobacteria > PS1 > Pseudothioglobaceae > Thioglobus_C. The sequence continues at coordinate 1,719 of DTVJ01000095.1, read as the reverse complement.
GGTAACTTTGGTTCGGTAGATGGTGACTCTGCAGCAGCAATGCGTTATACCGAAATTCGCATGGCTAAGCTCTCGCATGAATTATTGCGTGACTTAGAAAAAGACACGGTTGATTTTATTGAGAACTATGATGGATCAGAATCAGAACCATCAGTCTTGCCAACTCGTGTTCCAAATTTATTAGCCAATGGTTCATCGGGCATTGCCGTAGGTATGGCGACTAATATCCCGCCACACAATTTAGGCGAAGTGGTGAATGCTTGCTTACAAGTCATTGATAATGATGAAATTACCATGGATGAGTTATTAGAAATAATTCCAGGCCCTGACTTCCCAACGGCTGGCATTATTAATGGCGCAGCTGGTATTCGCCAAGCGTATGAAACTGGCAAGGGTAAGATCTATCTGCGTTCTGTATCTCACGTTGAGGGTGAAGATAAACAAAGCATTGTTGTTACAGAATTGCCTTATCAAGTGAATAAAGCCAAGCTGATTGGTAAGATCGCCGAACTGGTTAAAGACAAAAAAGTAGATGGTATTACTGGTCTTAGAGACGAATCTGACAAAGATGGTATGCGCATGGTGATTGAACTTCGTCGTGGCGAAGTACCTGAAGTAATGCTTAACAATCTTTATAAACTAACTGAGATGCAAACCGTATTCGGTATTAATATGGTGGCGATCGACAAGGGTATGCCTAAGTTGATGACACTCAGAGGCATATTAGATGCCTTTATTGCCCATCGTCGTGATGTAGTGACCCGTCGCTCTATCTTTGATCTAAACAAAGCCAGAAACCGCGCTCATTTGTTAGAAGGCTTATCAGTTGCATTACATAACATTGATGAAATTATTGAATTGATTAAGGCGGCTGCCAATCCAACTGAAGCAAAAGCAAGTTTGGTTGCCAAAACTTGGCAGGGTTCAGTGATTCAAGAATTGATTGGTGATCGCGATATGGCAATGTTTAAGCCAGAGGATTTACCAGCAGAGCTGGGCTTACAAGCCAGTGGTGACTATCAGCTTTCACAAAAACAAGCACAAGCGATTCTAGATCTTAAGCTTCACCGTTTAACCGGTCTTGAAAAAGATAAGATTTTTGATGAATTTAATGAATTATTAGAGCGTATCAAATACTTATTGGATATCTTGCAAAACCCTGACAGATTAATGCAAGTGATACGTGATGAGCTGATCGAGGTTCGTGATAATTTTGCTAATGACCGTTTAACTGAAATTCTTGAACATAAGATCGATCTAACGTTGGAAGACTTGATTGCTCAAGAAGATCGTGTTGTTACCTTGTCTCATGGTGGTTACGTTAAGGCGCAATCCCTAAGTGATTATCAAGCCCAACGTCGTGGTGGTAAGGGTAAAGCGGCCACTAAGATGAAAGATGAAGACTTTGTTGATCAGTTGTTTGTGGCTAATTCTCATGATACGGTGCTATGCTTCTCATCAACGGGTAAGGTGCATTGGCTGAAAGTATACGAATTGCCAATGGCGTCACGTACAGCGCGTGGCAAACCAATTGTTAATTTATTACCACTTGAAAAAGATGAAGTGATTAACGCGATTCTGCCAGTTGCTGAGTTTAATGATGAGCAGTTTGTCTTTATGGTTACTAGCAGTGGTACTTGTAAGAAGACTTCACTTACCAATTTTGCCCGTCCAAGAAAAGGCGGCATCATTGCCATTGAACTTAGAGATGGCGACAAA
>DTVJ01000094.1 GCA_012963565.1 Piscirickettsiaceae bacterium | reverse complement strand
CAGAAAATTTCATTCATTTGTTCGACGAGTTGTTCTGCTCTACCCAGCCAAACTGGGTCATGAGTCTGATCAAAGACAGCTAATAAGGCGTTAGCAAAATAAGCGTAATCTTCAAACAGTGCTGACGTAGACAGACCTTTGTCAATTGACACACGGTAAAGCTGCTCGTTTTGATAAAAATGATCAAATAAGTATTTTGCAGTATCAACACCTACTTTGAGGTAATGCGGATTGTTAAAGGCCTGTCCAGCTTCAAGAAAACTATGAATCAATAACGCATTCCAAGACAGTAACACTTTGTCATCTGTTAATGGCGGTATACGTTGACTTCTGGCTTTGTAAATTGTACTAATGAGGCTATCCATTGCCTTATAATCAGAGGGTTGTAGCTGATTAACGTCATAAAAACGGATTACATTTTTATCTTCAAATTCAGTGTGTTTTGAAAGGTCAAACCATTTTGATGTTAGTTGAAATTGTTTTGTTGTTAGTATCGATTTAAGCTCATTAGCTGACCAGACGAAAAAAGTCCCTTCTTCACCTTCCGAGTCGGCATCAGTAGCAGATGTAAAGCCCCCGTGTTGATCTTGCAGCTCAGCCAATACATAATTCAGTGTTTGTTCAGCAATGCGTTTATACAATGGTTTTTGTGTAAGTTGGTAGGCACGTGTATATACCAATGATAGTTGCGCTTGGTTGTAGAGCATTTTTTCAAAATGAGGAATCATCCAGGCGTTGTCCACAGAGTAGCGATGGAATCCACCACCAATCACATCGTAAAATCCACCGGTTGCCATTGCATCTAACGTGGTGGTAATGGCAGTTAATTTATCTTTTGAAGGATTGCGCTTTTGTTCATCAATTAAAAATAATTGCATGCTTTCCTGAGGAAATTTTGGCGCCTCACCAAAGCCACCTTGAAATTCGTCAAAGGTTGATAGAATTGCTTGGGTAGTTTGTTCAAAAATTCCCTCATCTAAAGCAGTTGCTTGTAGATTATTTTGGCTACTTTGAACGGTCTTAACCATTTGATCGATTTGTTCTGTTAAGGCAGTAATTCTGCCTGTTTCATTCTGCCATAAATGTTGTAGTTGAGGCATCACTGAAATCAATCGATCTTTAGTGATATAGGTATCGGTTAAAAATGCGCGACCATCTGAGGTCAAAAATACATTTAGAGGCCAGCCACCAGAACCGCTAGTTAGTTGGGCAATATTCATAAAGGTGGCATCTACATCTGGTTGAATTTCTCGATCTACTTTAATAGCAATAAAGTGTTTGTTCATTAATGCTGCCACTTCAAGGTCATCAAAACTCTCCTCTTCCATCACATGGCACCAGTGGCAAGTTGCGTAACCAATAGACAGGAAAATCATTTTATTTTCTGACTTAGCCTTGTCAAAGGCCTCATCAGACCAACTGTACCAGTTGATAGGATTATGTGCGTGTTGAAGTAGATACGGTGAATCTGATAGAATCAAGTGATTGACAAATTTGGCACGGCCATTTTTATCCAAGTGCTGTGTTCTTGGTTGATAATCCTCGCCTTTATTTGAATAGGCTTCGTTTAGGTCAGATATCGGGTGAGAAAAAGCCATCATAGGCACAAAAAATAACAATAAAAATAGTCTAAACATGACCAGATTATAGCAAGCCTAATGATTGTGTATTTGGCTAGATTCTATTTATTTTGTAAGGCGAGGCGAATTAATTCTTCAGTAGAAAGCGAATCATCACTAATAGCAGCCAACATTCTTTCAGCCTCTTTAACTTTAAACCCTAAGGACTGTAAGGCAGCTAATGCTTGTTTGGTGTTGGGATTAATATTAGCACTAGCAGTGATTTGTTGATTGGCAGTGCTACTCAAGCTAAGCTTTTCCAATCGGTCTTTGAGCTCAACAATCAATTTTTGTGCAGTCTTCTTGCCAATGCCTGGGGTTTTTGCCAGTAATACATCGTCTTCATGAGCAACAGCATTCATCAATGAGG
>DTVJ01000093.1:750-1995 GCA_012963565.1 Piscirickettsiaceae bacterium | reverse complement strand
AATCTACTTTATGTGAGAATCATCTGCACCATAATTTATGACAGTATTTAGTTTTTGTTGTAAGTCTAGTTCATCGTGATCTCCACCCATAAAAATAGCAGCATCAAACACAGGATATTTTCCAAGGATGCTTGGCATTAAATAAAGTAGATTAGATCCGTCAAAGTTGGCCACAATATCTACTTTGTCTGAACGTAAAGTTTTGTACATTCTATTTTCATCAAAAGGGTCATTTCTGGTTTTTAATTCAGTATTTAAAGAAAGTGAGAATGCACCAACCCATAGCAATGTGAAAGAGATGAGTGTAATGGGAATTTTTTTATTGAGAAATCGCCTCTGAAAAAGGTTATCTAAACTTAATACACCTTCAGTAATAAAAATAATAAAAAATATTCCAAAAATAATACTATGTCTAGTTGGGGATAGAGGGACAATTTGTAGTAATAATAGAATAATAACAGTCAAAGAAGCCAGTGTAGAAAAAACAACAATAGACTTTTTGTTTATATTGTCTGATATGGACATAGATACGAAGCCTATGATACTCAATGCTAGCAATATCCATCCTACAAAGCCATTGCTAAGAGCATATGAAATTGGTGACAACATTGCCTCTATTACCTCAATAGAAGTGTTGAATAGAAAATTTAATATTTCTTCCACCGCTGAAATAAAACCATTATTCCAATTAGGATTTAATAAGAATATGTTATTTGGACCAGCATTCCAGTGTACGCCTTTACCAATATCCCCTTTAAGGTAGGGGAGGATTAGAATTGCAAATATTAGTAAGAACCCTAAAAGAGATGAAAGGCTGTATTTAATCAAGTTTAGAGTAGTTATTCGGTTTTTCAAAAAAAGAAGGAGTGTAATAAATAGAGCAGGAATAAAAAATAGTGCTTGATATTGAAGCAGTCCCGGAATGGCTGCCAAAACCCCTATTTTGAACCAAGATTTTTTAGTGTCTGGCGGAGAGTTTATTGCATTTAATAATAAGAAAAATATTAGCAACATAGAAAAGTTGCCTATGGCATAACTTTCCATTTGTGCTGAATGAATAATATTTTCCCAGGAGAATGATAATATTGTAACTGCTACGACAGAATTAGTTATCCCTTTGGATGTACCGTATATTTTTATAAACAAAAGTGGCAATAAAATTATTGCAAGAACATTGAAAATAAAAGATGGCATCCTGCCAAAGAATTTTAATTGTGAATAGTTTTGGCTAGAATTTATTAATAA
>DTVJ01000093.1:0-673 GCA_012963565.1 Piscirickettsiaceae bacterium | reverse complement strand
GTTTTAGCATGTTTCTATCATCTAAAAATTTTGCAACTGTTTTTGCTTTTTCCCCTTTGCTCCCGTTAAGAATTTCTCCTTTCCAATCGTAATATCTGCTATCTATATTGGACATATATTCTCTTCTGTCTAGAATGGTTTTTGCAACACCAATATCATCAATATGGGTGAAATGTGATTCGAGAAGAGAATATCGAGTGCCAACACCAATAGACAAAACAATTAATAATATTGATATTGTTAACCAGTTTGATTTAAGGAGTCTTGCTAACATCTACAATGCCTTAGTTTAAGTTGACATAGTACTGACAAAGATCAGAAAAATTATCAAAAACAACATCTGAATCAAGGGTTTTTATGGTTTTTTCAACCTTCTGAAAAGTTATAATTCCAGCTTGTTTTGCACCTTGTATATCGTTAATACTGTCATCTCCAACCATCCACACCTCTTGCGGTGAAAGATTTAATTTTTTAAGTGCCATATTGAATGGTTCTATACTCGGTTTATCGTAACCAGTTTCTTCAGAAGTCACTACGTAATCAAAATATTCATCCAACTTAAAATACACCATCTTTCTAAACTGTATTTGAGCCGTAAGATCGGTAATGTTTGCTGTTTTTACCCCATTATTTTTTAATTGGAGCAGAAACTCTTGTACTCCAGGAAACAGCC
>DTVJ01000092.1 GCA_012963565.1 Piscirickettsiaceae bacterium | reverse complement strand
CCTGCGATAACACAACCTCTTCTAAAGTATTCCATGCTTTACAATCTAGACATTGACCTGCCCACTGGTGATGTGACGATCCACATTCCCTGCAAACAAACTCAACTTTAGTTTTTGCCATTAACTTACTTCATTCCCAGTCTTTGAAATGATAAAACTTTATATCTAAATACCCTGCAGTGTCTGCAATATCATGCTCATTCCAAGGGATATCTAAACGATAAGTACAGTCAAAAATCTTTTCTTTGAGCGGGTCAACGCTATCCATTAAGCTATTTTCAGAGAGATCTTCATCAATACCATGGCATTGAATACAGCTTTCTTTATAAAGTATTTCTCCATCGACAAGATTGACAGCAATACTTGAGCCAGTTATTAGAACACCTAAAATCAACGCATACACTTTATTAGTTGTCATTATTTTCTCCACTATTGTGTTTTAGAAAACTATCTACTTCCTCATGAGCTTTTCAATCTCATTTTTAAAGGCTTCAATATCTTGAAACTGTCGATAAACTGAAGCAAAACGTATATATGCTACCTCATCGAGTGCTTTTAATTCTTCCATTACCCATTCACCAATTTTAGATGAAGGTACTTCACGCTCAGATCGAGTCATAAGCTTGTGCTTAATACGCTGAAGTGAGGTTTCGATTTGTGAGGTTTTTACTGGACGTTTTTCTAGAGCCTTCAACAAACCAGAACGAAGTTTCTCTTCATTAAATGTCTCCCGAGAATCATCACTTTTGATTAAACGTGGTAGGTTTAAATCAACCATTTCACGCGTTGAATAACGCTCTCCACAAGAGGTACACTCACGACGACGACGCACTTGTGAGCCATCATCAATAAGACGTGTGTCTAATACTTTCGTATCATCGGACTGACAAAATGGACAGCGCATTCTCCCCCTCGGTTAAATTTATTTATACACTGGATGTTTAGCACAAAGATCAGTTACTTTCGTTTTGACTGCATCAATTACTGATTGATTATCTAAATCATCACAAATATCACACATCCACGATGCAAGATCGGTGCACTCACTTTCACTAAAACCGCGTGTTGTCGCTGCAGGTGTGCCCACGCGAATACCACTGGTAACGAATGGTGACTGTGGATCATTTGGGACAGCATTCATATTAACGGTAATGTGTGCCGCACCTAATGCTGCATCGACAGCTTTACCAGTTAAACCTTGATCAATAAAACTCACTAAGAATAAGTGGTCATCCGTACCACCAGATATTACATCAAAACCACGCTCAATAAAGGTATTGGCCATTGCTTGTGCGTTAATCTTTACTTGCTTTTGATAGACCTTATAGTCATCACTCATCGCTTCTTTGAAGCAAACTGCTTTAGCCGCAATGATATGCATTAAAGGACCACCTTGAATACCTGGGAAAATCGCAGAGTTTAATTTCTTCTCAATTTCTTCATTGGCCTTGGCCAAGATCAAACCACCACGAGGACCGCGAAGTGTCTTATGTGTTGTAGTTGTTGTGATATCAGCAATACCGACTGGAGATGGATATTCACCCGTTGCTATTAGACCAGCTACGTGAGCCATATCTACCATTAAATATGCACCAATTGAATCAGCAATATCTCTAAAACGTTGCCAATCAACTACGCGAGAATAAGCAGAGAATCCTGCAATAATCATTTTTGGGTTGTGCTCTTTTGCTAATGCCTCAACTTGATCATAATCAATCTCGCCGGTTTCAATGTCTAAACCATATTGGATTGCGTTAAAGTTCTTACCTGAAAACGAAGGCGCTGCACCATGCGTTAAGTGACCACCATGCGCCAGACTCATGCCCAAAATCGTATCACCCGGAACCAATAGCGCTTGATAAACTGCAGCATTTGCTTGCGAACCAGAATGTGGTTGCACGTTGGCATAATCTGCACCAAATAATTCTTTAGCACGGTCAATCGCCAACTGCTCAACCACATCCACATGCTCACAACCACCATAGTAACGTTTCTTAGGGTAAC
>DTVJ01000091.1 GCA_012963565.1 Piscirickettsiaceae bacterium | reverse complement strand
TATTTTCTTTAATCATCTGCATTGGTACATGACCAGGACCTTCAATAAAGGTTTGCACATCATGTTTCCAAGCGATCTTAGTCAACTCGCCCAAAGTTTCTAATTCGCCAAATTGCGCTGCATCGTTGGCATCAGCAATACAACCTGGACGCAAACCATCTCCTAGTGAGAAGGTGACATCGTAGGCTTTCATAATTTCACAAATCTCTTCAAAATGTGTATAAATAAAGCTTTCTGCATGGTGTGCTAAGCACCACTTAGCCATAATCGAACCACCACGAGAAACAATACCAGTAATACGATCAATTGTGAGTGGCACATATTTTAAACGTACGCCCGCATGAATAGTGAAATAATCCACACCCTGCTCAGCTTGCTCAATCAACGTGTCACGAAATACTTCCCAATTTAAATCTTCGGCAACACCATTCACTTTTTCCAAGGCTTGATAAATGGGCACAGTACCAATTGGTACTGGTGAGTTACGAATGATCCATTCACGAGTTTCATGGATATTTTTACCGGTTGAAAGATCCATAATGGTGTCAGCGCCCCAACGAATACCCCATACCATTTTGTCTACTTCTTCTTCAATACTTGAGCCTAGCGCAGAGTTGCCGATATTGCCATTAATCTTCACCATAAAGTTACGACCGATAATCATTGGTTCAGTTTCAGGGTGGTTAATATTTGCAGGAATGACAGCGCGCCCACGAGCAACCTCATCTCGCACAAACTCGGGAGTAATAACGTCAGGGATATTGGCGCCAAAGTCCTCGCCCTTATGTTGACCAATCTGATCTTTGTAGTCTTGCCATTTACAGTTTTCACGAATGGCGATGTATTCCATTTCAGGCGTGATAATGCCTTGCCTAGCATAGTGCATTTGGCTTACATTTTTGCCAGATTTTGCACGCTTAGGACTACTTAAATATTCAAAACGTAAGGCATCTAATTCAGCGTTATCAAGGCGCTCATTAGAAAAACTTGAGCTTAGTGAATCTAGTGTTTCTGTGTCGGCACGCTCATCAATCCAGCATGAACGAATATTACCAAGACCTTTACGTAGATCAATCTTAACTTTAGGGTCGGTATAAACACCTGATGTGTCATACACATGAATAGGATCATTTTTTTCTGCTAACTCTCCAATCGTGTCTGTTAGTGTGATTTCACGCATCGGCACTTGAATATCTTTGCGTGATCCCTCGACATAAATTTTATTCGAACTAGGGAAAGGTTTAATAAACGCCTCGTTGACGTTTGACATTTTTTTTAACGTTTTGCTTGCTATGCTCATTGTTGTATAATCGGTTAAATTATTAAGAAATAAATATTGGAAAAATCAATATGTCCATTTTAACCCATAGACCACGTCGCATGAGAAAACACGCATATACCCGTGAATTAATGCGTGAAAATACTTTGACCACTGATGACTTAATCTTTCCAATTTTTATTGTCGAAGGCGAAAATGAGCGTCAAAGCATTGATTCTATGCCAGATATCGAGCGTTTGAGTATCGATCAATTACTGATTGAAGCGGGTGAATTAGTTGAATTAGGCATTCAAGCAGTGGCTTTATTCCCAGTTGTGCCTGAAGATAAAAAATCTCTTGATGCAGAAGAAGCTTTTAATGCAGATGGTTTAGCCCAGCGTGCTGTTCGTGCTCTAAAACAAAACCACCCACAACTAGCTGTGATTACCGATGTAGCACTTGACCCCTTTACTACACATGGTCAAGATGGTTTAATTGATGATAATGGCTATGTTCTAAATGATGAAACCACTGAGGTTTTAGTCAAACAAGCACTTTCTCACGCCGCAGCTGGCGCTGATATTGTGGCACCATCAGACATGATGGATGGGCGTATTGGCGCTATTCGCAATGCTTTAGAAGAAAATGAATTTATCCATACCAACATCTTAGCTTACTCAGCCAAATATGCTTCTAATTATTATGGACCTTTTCGTGATGCAGTAGGTTCTGCGAAAAACTTGGGCGAATCTAGTAAGGAAACCTATCAAATGGATCCGGCTAATGCTGACGAAGCAATTCGTGAAGTCGGCTTAGATATTGATGAAGGTGCTGATATGGTAATGATCAAACCAGGTTTACCGTACTTAGATATCGTACACCAGGTTAAACAAACCTTTGGTATGCCAACCTTTGCTTATCATGTTAGTGGCGAATACGCCATGTTAAAAGCTGCCAGTCAAAATGGTTGGATTAACGAACGCCCTGTGGTGTTAGAAACCTTGCTCTCTTTTAAACGTGCTGGTGCTGATGGAATTTTAACTTACTATGCTAAGCAAGCGGCTAAGTGGTTAAAATAGTTTTATTACAATTTTTATATTAAAATATAATAATATTCTTATATAGTTACCAAAATAGTATATAATATGCACTTATCTACAACAACCAATTTATGGGAAACTATTATGGAAAATAAATCACTGTTTGCATCAATCATACTCACACTTATTTTAGTGACTGGTTTTTTCTTTTATAACGATCAAGTTAGCGGACTTGAGAATGAAATTGACAGCATTACTGTTGAATACAATTCAAAAATTGAAGCTTTACAACCTAATAATACCCATGAAGAAGAAATACAAGTTTCTACACTTGAAGATTTAAACAGCCAGCTTGTAAGTGCTCGCTCTGCTCTAAGAGAGGCTCAACAAAAATTATTATTAGCAACAAGTAAAACCAGTGTTTTAGGCAGTGAAATATCACAAATTCATGATGCGCGTGGTAAGGTGAAATCATTAGAAGGCTCGCTTAAAAATACACAACAAGAATTAGAATTATCGGACATAAAACTTGACTATCTTGAAAGCGTATTTGAGTTGCAAAATAAAGCTACGATTAAAAATAACATAGCACGTATTAAAGAGTTAAAAGAGACTTCAACGGGTATTGCATTGGCTGGCTTTATCGTTCCAGCTGTTGGTGTGGCAACATTGATTTCTTATACCGTTGAAGAGATTCACAACTACTGTGGTAATATTAAAAACGCCATAGATTTAGAAGAAAAAGTATTTGGAAAAATAATTTCACTAGATACTGAAATGCAAAACAACTATCACCAACAGTGTGTTGTTAGCCTAAAAGACCAAATCAAAGAAGGTTTAGGTTTGAAAAAAATATAAACGGCTCAACAATAATCTAGACGACTCTGTTTTTAATCAAATCTACCACGACTTCTGGCTCCGCTAGGGTTGAGGTATCACCTAAATTATCGTAATCATCTTCAGCGATCTTGCGCAAGATACGACGCATGATTTTACCACTACGTGTTTTTGGTAAACCTGGTGCAAACTGAATTTTATCTACCGTAGCAATTGGACCAATCTCACTACGCACCAATTTCACCAACTCTGCTTTTAGCTCATCAGTGGCTTCAACACCACTCATGATTGATACATAGGCGTAAATACCTTGACCCTTAATATCGTGTGGATAACCCACCACTGCTGCTTCAGATACATACTCATGTAATACCAGTGCTGATTCAATCTCAGCGGTACCTAAACGATGCCCTGAAAGATTAAGCACATCATCTACCCTGCCCGTAATCCAATAATAACCATCGGCATCACGTTTCACCCCATCGCCAGCAAAATACTTACCTGGGAAGGTTGAAAAGTAAGCTTCCATAAAGCGCTCATGATTGTTGTACAAAGTACGCATTTGCCCTGGCCAAGAACGAGCCAATACCAAAATACCTTCGGCCTCTCCTTCGAGAATTTCACCTTGCTCATTCACCACTTGTGGCTCAATACCAAAGAATGGCTTGCTTGCTGAACCTGGTTTAAGTGCTGTCGCATATGGTAATGGTGTAATCATATGACCACCCGTTTCCGTTTGCCACCAAGTATCTACTACTGGGCACTGACTAGCACCCACCACACGATAATACCATTCCCACGCCTCAGGATTAATTGGTTCACCTACCGTACCTAGAATTCGTAAACTCGAGCGCGAGGTTTGATTAACAAAGTCATCACCCCCACCCATCAATGCTCGAATAGCTGTTGGCGCAGTATAAAACGTATTCACTTGGTGTTTATCAATTACTTGCCAAAAACGGGAGCAATCTGGATAAGTTGGTATACCCTCAAACATTAACGTAGTTGCGCCATTTGCCAGTGGCCCATAAACAATATAAGAGTGTCCAGTTACCCAACCAACATCGGCCGTACACCAGTACACGTCATCCTCTTGATAGTCAAAGGTGTATTTATGTGTCATCGCCGCATAAAGTAGATAACCACCAGAGGTATGTAGAACACCTTTAGGTTTACCAGTAGAGCCAGAAGTGTACAAAATAAACAATGGGGTTTCGGCATCATATGGCTCACACGGACACTCGGCTGACACATCAACAAGTAGTTCGTGATACCAAATATCCTTAGTACCCCAATGCACTTCACCCTGTGTATGCTGCACTACAATCACCGCATCTACACAAGCACAAGCGCCTATGGCCTTATCAACATTAGCCTTAAGTGGAATAGCTTTACCACCACGCACCCCTTCGTCAGCAGTAATCACAATCTTGCATTCAGAATCCAAAATTCTGTCCTTGAGTGCTTCAGGTGAAAAACCACCGAATACCACAGAGTGAATAGCACCGATACGCGCGCAAGCCAACATAGCATAACTTGCCTCCAAAATCATCGGCATGTAAATACAAACCCGATCGCCTTTTTTGACGCCTAATTTTTTAAGGCCATTGGCAAATTTAGCCACTTCGTCATGTAACTGCTGATAAGTAACTGACTCGCTAACTTCAGGATTATCACCTTCCCAAATAATTGCTGTTTGATTTGCCCTATCCGCTAAGTGCCTATCAATACAGTTGTAAGCTACATTAAGCTCACCACCTTTAAACCACTCGATTTTGCCTTGATGATAATCAATATTTGAAGTTTGATCCCAATCCTTATTCCAATCTAAAAATACCTTAGCTTGTTTTGCCCAGAACGCATCAGAATCATTCATCGACTCAGCATACATCGCCTCATAAGTCGCCTCGTCACATATAGGTGTTTTGGTTGATTTTGCAATTGGATAGATTTTCATTGTCCTGATTTATTTGATAAAAATAAGGCTTTAAATAATACCTGTATATTTCATAAAGGCGAAAAAAAATGACGCAATTGCGTCATTTTTTTGAGATAAGAAAAAATAAATAACTATTCTTTTACTTCTGTCATTTCATCAGCAGATTCATCAATTGCTGTGGCTGATAATTCTTCTTCTACTTCTGCCATCTTCGTATTATCTGCTAGCTTTTGCTGTGCTGATAACTCTTCTTCCATGGCATATTCTTCAGTCAAGATTGATGCGTCAATCAAGCCAGCTTCAATTTCCCTAAGGGCAATCACTGTTGGTTTGTCCTTGCCAACATCTAATGTCGATCTATAACCACCAGAACTTAACTGGTGTGCACGCTTTGAAGCGACCAAAACCAACTCAAAACGATTTGCAACAAAATCTAAACACTCTTCAACAGTTACTCTTGCCATAATTCCAACTTTAAATACGATAAAATGAAGCAATTTTACACGAAAATAGACTGAAGAGATATTTGATGGAAAGACTAATTGTTCTTGATACGGAGACCACAGGTATTGAACCTTCCGAAGGTCATCGTATTATTGAAATCGGTTGTACAGAGGTCATTGACAGGCAAATTGTTACTGATTCAGAATATCACCAGTATATTCAACCTGATCGCAACGTCGGTGACTCTGTTAGAATTCACGGAATCACTGATAAATTCCTTACTGGAAAACCTAAATTCGAAGAAATTGCACAAGAATTTTTAGAATATATTGAAGGTGCAACCCTGGTCATTCATAACGCGCCGTTCGATCTTGGGTTTTTAAATCACGAGCTCGAACTCATGGGTGTTGATGAGTGCATTGAAGACAATTGCAACATCATCGACACATTAGAGCTATCCAAGCAACAACGCCCTGGCATGATGCATAACCTAGACGCGCTTTGTCGACGCTTTGAGATTGATGCCAGCGCTCGTACTGTTCATGGCGCTTTATTAGATGCTCAAATCCTTGCACAAGTTTATTTGGCAATGACCGGTGGTCAATCTACTTTATTTATTGACGATGGCAATAACAACACACAAACAGAGGGTGAAGGCTCGATTATCAGAGTCGATAGTAATCGCGCTAAAATCAAAGTCATTCATGCTAATGAGGCTGAGCTTGAAGCACACAACACTTACTTTGAAAAAATTTAATTAATAACCCTATTATGCAATATCAAGACCTACGTGAATTTATCGCTGAGCTGGAAAAACAAGGTGAACTCATACGCATTCAAACACAGGTTGATGCAAACTTAGAAATTACTGAAATTTGTCGTCGCACACTGGACAAGCAGGGTCCTGCCCTATTGTTTGAAAATGTAAAAGGTTCAAACATGCCTGTCTTGGCTAATTTATTTGGCACTACAAGACGTGTTGCCATGGCCATGGGACAAGAAGACCTGGCCGCTCTAAGAAAGCTAGGTAAATTGCTCGCCGAGCTAAAACAGCCCGAACCACCCAAAGGTTTAAAAGATGCGATTAAAAAACTACCGGTACTCAAGCAAGTACTTAACATGCCAGTTAAATCGATTAAAAAAGGCCAATGCCAAGAGGTAATCATTGAAGGCGATGATGTTGATTTATCCAAATTACCGATTCAAACTTGTTGGCCAAAAGATGTGGCTCCGCTTGTTACTTGGGGATTAACCATTACCAAAGGCCCATTAAAAAAACGCCAAAATTTAGGCATTTATCGCCAACAAGTGATTGGCAAAAACAAGCTTATCATGCGTTGGCTATCACACCGTGGTGGTGCGCTTGATTTTAAAGATTGGCAAGCGCAAAACCCTGGCAAACCATTTCCAATTGCGGTAGCTCTAGGTGCTGATCCAGCCACTACATTAGCCGCCGTTACCCCAATTCCAGATAGCCTGAGTGAGTATGCATTTGCAGGATTATTACGTGGCAAAAAAACCAAAGTGTGTAACTGTTTGGGCAATGACTTACAGGTACCAGAAAATGCAGAAATCATTCTAGAAGGTGTGCTTAACCCAGGTGAGATGGCTGATGAAGGACCGTTTGGTGATCATACTGGTTATTACAATGAGGTAGAACAATTCCCAGTATTTACTGTTGAAAAGATCACTCATAGAAAGAACCCAATTTATCATTCAACATACACTGGTAAACCAATTGATGAGCCTGCGGTACTGGGTGTGGCACTGAATGAAGTGTTTGTGCCACTCTTACAGCAACAGTTCCCAGAAATAGCGGATTTTTACTTACCACCCGAGGCTTGTTCATATCGCATGGCAATTGTGAGTATGAAAAAGCAATATCCCGGTCATGCTAAACGCGTAATGATGGGTGTTTGGTCATTTTTACGACAATTCATGTACACTAAATTTGTGATTGTGGTGGATGATGATATTGATGTTAAAAACTGGAAAGAAGTGATTTGGGCAATATCTACTCGAGTTGATCCAACTCGTGATACCACGCTGATTGACAATACACCAATTGATTATCTTGATTTTGCCTCACCTGTCTCAGGTCTAGGTTCAAAAATGGGTATTGATGCCACCAACAAACTTCCTGGTGAAACTGACAGAGAATGGGGTGAAGCTATTGAAATGGACCAATCGGTCATTGACAAAATTGATAGCATTTGGCATGAATTAGGCATTGACTCAAGCACGTAACAAAGTATAATTATTGTTTTTTCGGAGTGTAGCGCAGTTTGGTAGCGTATCTGGTTTGGGACCAGGTGGTCGGGGGTTCAAATCCCTCCACTCCGACCATAAAAAAAATACTGCACATTGCTTTAGAGCGCAACAGTTTTGCGCCCATAGCTCAGCTGGATAGAGCAACGCCCTTCTAAGGCGTGGGTCACACGTTCGAATCGTGTTGGGCGTACCATTTAAAGTTTATGGCGGGAATAGCTCAGTTGGTAGAGCCCCGGATTGTGATTCCGGTTGTCGCGGGTTCAAGACCCGTTTCTCGCCCCACTACCC
>DTVJ01000090.1 GCA_012963565.1 Piscirickettsiaceae bacterium | reverse complement strand
CCCCACTTGGTTCGATTGGTTGCGTTGCCGATTTGATACTCAGATGAGATTGATTGAAATTTTTCAAAAATAACTTTAATATCAGCACGCAATAACTCTAGATTTTCCACATGTTCTCTATCTTGTAAGATGTTGATCATGAAATTTTTACCATTGCCAAAACCTTTAGCAAACTTAACATACTCATCTATTTTTCCTATATCCCAAAGTGGGATACGTATTAATAAGTGCTTAACACCTAGTTCTTCAACCAGTTCGTATTGAATTTCACCCTTGTCAAAATTCACCCCAATGCCGAGTTGCATTTGCACTTTAGGGTAACGCATTAAAAATTGCCATACAAAAGAGATGGGGAAAATTACAACAAACAAAAAAAACATTCGCAAATACTCCGGTAAGTATTTTTTCTTTTGTATTCTCTTAAAATCTCTGTCAGTGATAATATATGGCTGATCTGAGTATGGATCCCAACTTGCTTTAGATTTCATTAATTAAAGATAAAGATAAAGATAAAGATATAATACTTGAATTAAACCATATTACTGTCAACATAATATTATGCTGTATAAAATGATAAAAAAAAGCAATATTAAGTACAAGCATGTTGTCGAAATTGGTGTTTATAAACCCAATACAGCAAATACTCTTGGGTTTATTAAAGAAGGAACTTTTTGCACACTATTTGAAGCAGATCCTGATATAGCTACGGAAATCAAAGATCAATTTTCTAAAAAATACAACGTTAAAGTTCACTCTTGCGCCCTAACATCGTCCGAAGGAAGTATGAAATTGTATAAAGCTGGATCTTCTTCTTTTTTGGAAACAGTTGATTACAGTCCGGCCATCATGCATGACGGATATCAGAAAAATGACTCAGACACTATTAAGGTCAATACCAAGCGATTTTCTACTTTTGACAAAGGTGATATTGATATTTTAAGCATTGATATCGAAGGCGGTGAATGGGATGTTATCAATGACATGATTAGCAGACCCAAAGTAATTTGCATAGAAACCCAATCCAGGGATTATATTAACCCAAACATTGAAAAAATAACTTCATGGCTAGAAGATAATAATTATGAAATTTGGTTTGTAGATGATACGGATACTGTTTTTGTAAAAAGTGGTCTTGTAAAATATAGTTTAATGCTAAAAATTAAAAGAGTTGTGCATAGTAAAAAATTCTTCAACGGAAGGCTAGTGTAGTTTTAACATAAATTAAAAATCCTTACCTTTTAGCTTACAGAGGCTCAAATAAAAGCCGCTTGTTTTTTTCCAAAAACCTAACTTATCTTCATTTGGGAAAATTTGTATACGACGAATCGCATAATAATTGTCTGTTAATTTGAGTGGGCCATTAACTGTGCCAATGGCAAAATCGTATCCAGCCTCATAGGCTAAAGCCTCTTCTCTTTTTTGGTAATCGCCATAAGGATAGGCAAAAGAAACCACTTTATCATTAATTAAGCTTTCCAGATTTGACTTTGATAACTCAAATTCTTCACGAGCTTCTTCTTCATCTAAATCAGGCAAATGTTGATGCTTTAAACCGTGTGATGCAATTTCCACCAAGCCCGAATCGTGGCATTCTTTAATTTGACTATCGCTCATTAAATTAGCACGTGGTTCGCCTAATTTTTCATCCCAAATGTTACTTTGAATCGTACGGTCACCTAGACAATAAATAACAGCTTTTGCTTGGTATTTTTTTAACAAAGGAAGCAGGTTAAGGTAGTTATCTTCATAGCCATCATCAAATGTGAGAATAATTGGCTTTTTAACCTTTACACCATTAGCAAGATCTTTAAAAGTAATAAAGTCAAAGCCACGTTTTTTTAAGTTTCCAAGCTGCCAATCTAGCTTGTCTTTAGTGATATACACATTAAACTTAGAATCAGTCAGTGGCTCACCCACCACTCGATGATACATTACTACTACAGCTTCCTTGTCTTTAGAGAAAGTCACATCTGTTAGTGCATGTGAATACACTTGGTTGATTTTTGGCAGCACCAC
>DTVJ01000089.1 GCA_012963565.1 Piscirickettsiaceae bacterium | reverse complement strand
CCCTTAGAAAAGGTACATTTTATCAATGCCCTAAAAGCTGGTGTTATTGCTGCGACTCTCTTAGAGATGATTAAGTATGCGATGTTCGCTTATATCCAGTATTTTCCAGTGTATGAGTTAATTTATGGCACATTGTCCACAGTTATGTTGGTAATGCTGTGGGTTTATTTGGCGTGGATAATCGTACTGTTGGGTGCTAGTTTTTGTTATTGCTTCGAAAACAAAGAGTTAATCAAACTCGACAACTAGAGTAAAATTAGCAAACTTTAATATAGCTGAATTTAGTATGTTTACAGGCATTATTCAAGCAATTGGTACAGTTAAGTCTAAAGATGCATCTGAGCAAGGTGCGGTATTTAGTTTTAGCTCATCTGCACTGGATTTTTCAAATGTTACGATTGGTGACAGCATTGCTGTGAACGGCGTGTGTTTAACCGCCATTGAAATCGGTGATGATTATTTCAAAGCAGACTTGTCCCAGGAAACGCTGGATTGCTCTATTTTTAGTGATTTATTGATAGGTGCAGATGTTAACCTTGAAAAAGCTTTAAGACTTAATCAGGGTATTGATGGTCATCTGGTTAGCGGCCACGTTGATGGTAAGGGCGAAGTGTTGGATAAATACACTGAGGGCGACTCCACGCGTTTTAAAATTAAGACACCACAGAATTTGGTAAAATACATTGCCAGAAAAGGCTCTGTTTGTATTAATGGCGTGAGTTTGACGGTTAATACGATTGATGCGGATGTTTTTGATGTCAATATTGTGCCACATACATTAACAGCAACAACCTTAGGACAACTTAAGATAGGTGACCAACTGAATATTGAAGTTGATATTATTGCTAGACACCTTGAACAATTATTAAATAAAAACGAATCATGATGAAGGCCACAATTGAAGAAATTTTAGAGGACTATAGGCAGGGCAAAATGATCATCCTTATGGATGATGAGGATCGTGAGAACGAAGGTGATTTAATCATTCCAGCTGCGACCGTCACTAAAGAAGATATTAACTTTATGGCCACTCATGGCCGTGGTTTAATCTGCTTAACTCTAACCCAAGAACGTTGTAAACAACTTAATTTACCACTAATGGTAGCGCAAAATAACGACGTTAATGGCACTAACTTTACCGTCTCGATTGAAGCAGTAGAAGGTGTTACCACTGGTATTTCGGCAGCCGATAGAGCTAAGACTGTTTTGGATGCGGTAGCGAAAGATGCTAAGCCATCTGATATTGTACAACCCGGTCATATTTTCCCACTCATGGCACAACCGGGTGGTGTACTAATTCGTGCAGGGCATACTGAAGCAGGTTGTGATTTAGCACGTCTTGCAGGTTATGAGCCAGCAAGTGTAATTGTTGAGATCTTAAATGAAGACGGCACCATGGCTCGCCGTGATGATTTAGAAGTCTTTGCTGAAAAACACGACATTAAGTGGGGTACGATTGAAGACTTAATTAGCTATCGCGTTGAGAATGAAAAAACCATCGAGCGTATTAATGAGCGTGAGTTTAAAACTGATTTTGCCACTTTTAGGCTAGTTTCATTCCTTGACAGTATTCATAATGAAACTCACTTAGCTTTAGTTAAAGGTGAGATTAATGAGGACAGCATTACTTGTGTACGTGTACACATGGAAGATACTTTTAGAGATGTCTTAAATGAGAGTAATACTGGTTTTAGTGTTAACGCAGCCTTAAAGCATATTGCTAAATCCGATAGCGGTGTGTTCTTATTGTTAAGAAAGCAAAGTGACAAATCAATTTTACAAAACATTGATAATACAGTTAGAGATAATGGCGGCGACGATATTAAAACTTATGGTGTTGGTGCGCAAATCTTGTCTGATCTTGGGGTTAAGAAAATGAGAATCTTGGGTAGCCCTAGAAAATTACAC
This sequence comes from Piscirickettsiaceae bacterium, assembly GCA_012963565.1. GTDB lineage: Bacteria > Pseudomonadota > Gammaproteobacteria > PS1 > Pseudothioglobaceae > Thioglobus_C. Next base: position 108 of record DTVJ01000089.1, on the reverse strand, counting down.
GGTCTGAAAGGTTTTGGCTTAGAAGTAAGTAAGTACGTCGATACGCAAAAATAAGGATATTTATGGAATTTAAATTTGATCGCGATGCTAACCAAGATTTTCTTGCAG
>DTVJ01000088.1 GCA_012963565.1 Piscirickettsiaceae bacterium | reverse complement strand
CAAGATCTTCTTCTTTAGGATTTACAGCATGCCATTGGTGTGCGCCTGCTGGGCTTTTAACAAGTTCCCATTCGTATCCAAATAGTAGATCAAAATAGCCATTATCCCATTGAGTAGGATTAGCAGTCCAAGCGCCTTCTATTCCACTTGTCATACTGTCACGTCCTTTACCTGAACCGTGTGCATTTTTCCAACCTAGTCCCATTTGTTCAATCGGAGCACCTTCTGGTTCGGCACCAACAAAATTCTCATCGCATGCACCATGCGCTTTACCAAAGGTGTGTCCGCCTGCAGTAAGAGCAACGGTTTCTTCATCGTTCATAGCCATACGACTAAATGTTTCGCGAATGTCTTTTGCACTTGCAAGTGGATCTGGATTGCCATCTGGACCCTGAGGATTAACATAAATCAAACCCATCTGTACAGCGCCAAGTGGCTTTTCAAGGTCACGTTCACCTGTATAACGGTTATTGCCAAGCCATTCGTTTTCATTGCCCCAGTAGATATCTTCTTCTGGCGCCCAAATGTCTGGACGTCCGCCACTGAAACCAAAGGTCTTTCCACCCATTGATTCAATAGCAACATTACCTACTAAAATCAACAAGTCGGCCCAGCTAATCTTATTACCATACTTTTGTTTAATAGGCCAAAGAAGTCGACGTGCTTTATCCAAGTTGCCATTGTCTGGCCAACTGTTAAGTGGAGCAAAGCGCTGATTGCCAGTACCACCACCACCACGACCATCGGCAGTTCTATAAGTGCCTGCGGCGTGCCAAGTCATACGAATAAAGAACGGACCGTAATGTCCATAGTCAGCAGGCCACCAATACTGTGAATCTGTCATAAGATCGTATAGATCTCTCTTTAAAGCACTATAGTCAAGTTTTTTAAACTCTTCACGATAATCAAAGTTTTCATCCATGGGATTAGACTTTCTATCGTGTTGGTGAAGAATATTTAAATTTAACTGGTTTGGCCACCATTGCTGGTTTGCCGTTGCACCAAGTGTATGTTGGCTATTAGACCCATGTAAAACAGGGCATTTTCCTTTTTCTTCCATAATAAATCCTATTTTTCAGTGCCAATACTTCTAACTTTAATTTTGCCAGAGCTCTATGTGTAACCCTTATTGTTCATATGTATACTTGATTGAATTAGTACTAATATGAACTATACCCGTATTAACAGGGGTAATCAATTACTTCAAATTTAGACTTGTTGGCATGAATAATTGTTTTGTGGGCATTATTGATAAATTAGCGTTCGTTAATAGAGTTGTATATTAGATTAAATGGTGTAATATGGCACGCAAGTTAGTGTTAATGCTTACTTAAATTAATATAAATAATAATTCTAATAGGAAAGAAAAAAATGAAAAATATAACAAAAGTAATAGCAATTGCAACAGTAGTAGCAGCTACATCAGCATCAGCATTCATGCACGACAATAATCGTGGTTGGGGTGGTGGTGGCAACAACTGGGGTCCAATGTCAGGTGGTCAAAACTGGGGTCCAATGTCAGGTGGCAACAACATGGGTCCGTTCTCAGGTGGCAACAACATGGGTCCGTTCTCAGGTGGCAACAACATGGGTCCGTTCTCAGGTGGTCAAAACATGGGTCCATTTGGTGGTGGTTCTAATGCCGGCCCTTTTTCTGGTGCCCAAAATTGGGGCCCTTTCCAAGGTGGTAACAACTGGCTAAATAACACAGATTTTGGCACAAGATTTAACACTAAGAACACTACAGATACTAGCGGTTCTGGTGCTGCTGATGGTTCTGCTTCTGGTGTTGCTGACGCAATGGCTAAAGGCCAAGCTGACGCATACGCCAAAGGTGCGGCTGATGCTTACGGTAAAGGTCAAGCTGATTCTTACGCTAAAGGTTACGCAGATGCACTAGCTACAGGTGCTGCATCTTCAAACAGCACCCCTTAAGTAATTTACATACTTATCTAACAAAAGCCACCCGAGAGGGTGGCTTTTTATTGTATGCTCTAATAAGTAATTATGTGAGTCGTACCGTACCTATATATA
>DTVJ01000087.1 GCA_012963565.1 Piscirickettsiaceae bacterium | reverse complement strand
TTGGCAAGGGCGTTTTTCTCATGATCGTACCCCCAGTGACGTTGGCAATATTCGAGACGAGACTTATAACCTTGGTGTAGGTTATCGTCATCTCTTGCCTAACAAGGAGTGGATGTTTGGTGTGAATGCTTTTTATGACTACACGCATGAGCATAGCCATCGAAGAGTTGGACTTGGCGGCGAAGTATTTAATCAATATGGTACTTTTAGAGTTAATGGTTATGAGGGTATTAGTGATAAAAGAACGTTATCTGACTCTTCAACAGAAAAAGCGGTTAATGGTTGGGATGCTGCGTTAGAAGCACCAATTCCAAAACTACCTTGGGTGAATATAAACCTTAAAACATCTGAATTTGATAGGGCTGCCTCTAAAAATGTCAAGACTGAGACGTATTCACTTAGAGCTAATCTGACTGATAATATAGAAGTTGAAATGGGCACGACTAATAACAATGCCTCTGATAGTGAAAACTTTGGTAAATTTATCTGGCATATTGGCAAGCCTAAATATGTAACTAGCACAATGGCTGACGGCACTCAAACTACACGTAGAAACTTAGAAAATCATCGTTTAGAAAAAGTTCGCAGACATAACAACATTGTGATTGATAACGGTACCGCAGGACTAACAGTTGGGAGAAAACAATAATGGTTAAACTAAACAAATTATTTATATTAATGATTGCTGCAACCAGCACCTCTGTTTTTGCAGGTGCAATTGGTAGTGGAGGGGTTCTGGTTACTCCAACAGTTTATGATATTACCATTAAAAAGATTGAATTTAAAACCGCTGCTGGTACCTATACCACTTTTTCTGATACTACTAGTACTATGTCATTGGGCAGTGATGCGTTAGCAGCTAACTCTTCTGCGGGCACACTTGCCGCAGGAAGTAATCTTCCTGCGGGTACATATACTCATATGAGAATAACTATGAATCGGAATTTCGATGTTAAAGCTACGGGCACCTCTAATACTATTACATGTAATACAGATTCAGACATAGCATCGGGCACAACTGTTAGTGTTGGTGGTGTTTCAATGCCTAAGGGTCTTGAGGGGGGTACTGCAAGCACTCAAACCATGAAGGTAGTTCCTCCTGAATTAGAGACCTCTATGGACAATACAGATGTGATGAGTATAAGTACAACAGAGATGAAGATTGAGTTTCCCTTTTCTTTTACTAAAAAAGCCAAAGAAGGGTTAGGAAAAATGAATTTCGAAGTTGATGTGGGCACTTCTATTAACTTATTGCATACTACAGGAAATGCTGCCACCGGGGATTGCACAGTAATGGTTATGCCACCACAAATGTATATAACCTTGCCTGATGGTTCTACACCAGATTTTAAATTTGCAGAAGAAACTGGTGGTACAAATTATGGTTATTAAATACTGATTTAAGTTAGATTAATTCTTTTATTTTCTACCGAGATATTACCTAGCCCACTTACCTTCTTCCAAGCATGACCATAAATTACTTCATAAGTGGCAGGGAGTTTTCCATCTTTGCGGTAAGATTCATACATTTTAATCATTAGTTGGAATTTATCTTTGCCGGTTAAGAACTTTGATCTATTAGCCACTGTTTGTGCGCCAATGGTTTTTAGATCGCGCAATAAGTCGATAACAGTTTGATAGGTAAGGGTGAGTGTTTCCATTTCCATTACTGGGCTTTGGAAGCCATTCTGTAACATCTGATCGCCAATGTCATGCATGTCCGTAAAAGTATTGACATGAGCCTCACTGTCCACCACTGACCAACTCTTTTTTAGCTCTTTTAGCGTATCTGGGCCAAAGGTAGAAAATAAGATTAATCCGTCGTTTTTGAGCACTCTATGACACTCACTGAATAAGGCGCTCAGATTAGGGCACCATTGCATCATCAAACTAGAAGTAATCATATCAACACTATTATCAGTCAGTGGTAGATGGTAGGCGTCGGCGCAGATTTTGTGATTTGATGGATTGTTCTTTAGTGCAAGGTATGCAAAGTCTAAGCAGATGAGTTGTGAATCCGGAAAACGATTAGATAACTGCTGGCTAAG
>DTVJ01000086.1 GCA_012963565.1 Piscirickettsiaceae bacterium | reverse complement strand
CCAGTAGCACCAATTGACGCTGACCAGCACGATCAATTATCTTATCCAAATCAGCCATAATCGTAAGAGGAATTGCCTTGTATGACAAAAACTCAATAAGATGCTCATCATCACTACCCAGAACTGGATTATGAAAAATGACAAGAGAAAATAAAACGATGAAAAATGCAGTGATTTTTTTCATATTTTTCCTAAAAATCTCTTTTAGATAACTTGATTCTACACTTCTATACTGCTCGAATAAACATTAAAATAGATTCATGGATTTTTCAAAAATATTAATTACACTTAAAGATGAACATCTTTATCGGTCGAGAAGGATTACTGAAAGTGCACAAGATACACAGATTGTTATTGATGGCAAATCATTGATTAATTTTTGCTCGAATGATTACCTGTCGCTTGCCAATCATCCGCTTGTTAAAGAAGCTTTTAAGCAAGGTGTTGATCAGTATGGTGCAGGCTCTGGTGCGTCACATTTGGTCAGTGGACACTCAAAAGCACATCATGATTTGGAGGGTGCTCTAGCTGAATACACTAGACAAGGTCGTGCGCTATTATTTTCTACAGGTTACACAGCAAATCTTGGAATTTTCTCAGCGCTCAAAGGTGAATTGAACTGGGTATTGCAAGACAAGCTCAATCATGCTTCATTGATTGATGCTAACCATTTAATTGAACTCCCCTTACAACGCTACCTACATAACAATATTGAATCACTAGAAAAAAAAATAGCTAAACAATCTGGTCAAGGCATGATTGTGACTGACACGGTGTTTAGTATGGATGGCGATCAGGCAAAAATAAACGAACTTGAAAAAATCGCAAAAAAATCAGATGCATTTTTAATGCAAGATGATGCCCATGGATTTGGTGTTTTTAAACCTAATATTCCAAAAAACTCTATTTATATGGCCACTTTAGGCAAGGCAGCAGGCACAATGGGTGCTTTTGTCGCTGGAAATGAAGATTTTATTGAATTTTTAATCCAAAAATCTCGCCCTTACATCTACACCACTGCAATTTCCCCGGCTTTATGCGTGGCGACACTCAAAAGCTTAGAGTTGATTAAACAAGGTGAGCAAAAATCCAAATTACTCGCCAATATTGATTTTTTCCGAAATTTTTCAACGGCACTAGATTTGCCGATTGAGAATTCAAATAGTGCTATCCAGCCACTAATAGTGGGAGCAAGTGAAAAAGCACTTAGTGCTTCGAAAAAGCTATTTGATGCAGGCTTTTATGTGAGTGCTATTCGCCCACCAACAGTGCCTAAAGATACGGCGCGTCTAAGAATTACGTTGAGCGCCAATCACACTCAAGGTCAAATCGAGCAATTACTGATGCAAGTCAAAGATGCTATACAGTAGCATAACTGGCACTGGGCCTAATCTGGTTCTTTTGCATGGCTGGGGATTTAACTCAGAGCTGTTTGATAATTTGGTTAATGAGTACAAAGATCGGTACCGAATTACTACAATTGATCTTCCAGGGCATGGGCAAAGTGACGATGTTGATGGTGGGCTTGATGATTGGTGTAATGAGATTATCAAAATCTTACCCAAAAATCCAATCTTACTCGGCTGGTCATTAGGTGGGCTGCTCGCTATTCATGTTGCAAGTCAAGTACCAACTACCAAGCTAATACTCGTTGCCTCTACCCCAAACTTCGTGCAAAGTGACGATTGGCCTTACGGCATTGATGCGGATAATTTCATGCAATTTTCTGATGCACTGCAACTTAATTTATCCAAAGGATTAAAGCGTTTTGTGAGTTTGCAAACCCAAGATAAAGTCCAATTAAAAACATTAAATCAATCAATTGATCAATACCCCGCCACCACTAAAGCGCTTAATCAAGGTTTGGATATTCTGCTAACTACAGATTTGGTAAGTGAGTTTGAGCAATTAGAAATACCAGTAGAGGTGATTTTAGGCGATCATGACACATTGGTACCTCATCGGATTAATCGTTGGTATGATAAGATCAACGTAAGAACACAAGTATTAAACACCGGGCACTTGCCATTTTTGCATAAGGGCTTCACACTATGAATGAATCTAGATCCATTGCACCGCTGCTGTTAGTCATTTTTGCTATTTTCTGGTTATTGCTTGCGATCAATCCTCTGTATAGAGACGTATGGGTTGCTGAAAATCTAATCCTTGTTATCTGTATTACCTATGTTGTATCTACCTACCAAAGATCACCTTTTTCAAACACATCGTACTGGTTGATTTTTTTATTTTGTATTTTGCAAACTATTGGTGCTCACTATACTTATGCAGAAGTTCCGTTTGGATTTTGGGTAGCTGATTTACTAGAGATTGAGCGCAACCATTATGATCGACTAGTGCACCTTGCCTTTGGATTCTTCTTGGTCTTACCGTTTAAAGAAACAATTACTAGAACAATCAAGTTCTCTAGCTACCGGTCAGAGTTATTTTTACTGGTGTTGGTATTTTTTGGTATTGGTAGTTTTTATGAAATAGTAGAATGGCTATATGCCATATTTTACGAACAGGCAACTGAAACTGCCGACTCGTTTCTCGGCTCGCAAGGCGACATCTGGGATGCCGAAAAAGACATGCTCCTCAATGGCCTTGGAGCCTGGTTATATTTACTACTCTTTAATCCCAAGACCAAGTGTTAAACTCATACACCACAACCACAATTCATTGCAGTACAACCACAACTACGACTACCTAGAGTTTGAGACTTTTCAGCTTCAACTCTATCAGCTGTAACACCACAATCACAATTCATTGAGTTACAACCACAACTAATTGGAACTTCGTATTGCTTATGCACAGCCTTAGCACGCTTAGTAATGGTTAAGCTTAAAACACCATCAATAAACTCAGCACCAATGCCGTGTGTTTTAACTGTTTGAGGTAAAGTGAAACTTCTCACAAAAGAACCATATGAACGTTCCACACGGTGTCTTTTAGTGTCTTCAATTTCAACTCTTTTCTCACCCTTAATAGTTAACACATTATTCTCAATAACCACATGTACATCATCCTTATGCACACCAGGTAATTCAGCTCTCACCAAATAAGCCTTGTCACTCTCTTCAATGTCAACCGCAGGCATCCAATCACCCTCATCAAACTGAATCAACGGGCGATCAAAATCTTCAAACATTTTGTCCATTTCAGCAAACGGATGCATTAACGATAAACTCATAATTTCCTCCTTTTTTATTTATCCATCTCCTTCACTCCCGATGCTACGCCTTTAGATACTCGAATACATTCATCCTTAATAAGGTCTATTATGATATTGATAATTTTTACGAGGTATTGAAGCGACCATACACCACCACCCACAGGCAATTCACCGAGACTTTCAAATCATTCCTTGGATTACAAGGAGACACATGGGGTACTAAAACGACAGACTAAACACCGGCCTTGGGGTTTTACTAACTTTCAACCCCAAGACCAAACACTAACCTTATTTAATCTTAACCTCGATTTGCTTAGCTTTAGCTTTAATTACCTTAGCAATAGTTAAGTTTAAAACGCCATCAACATATTCAGCTTTGATATTGGTTGTTTTAACTGTATGAGGTAAAGTGAAACTTCTCACAAAAGAACCATATGAACGTTCCACACGGTGTCTTTTAGTGTCTTCAATTTCAACTCTTTTCTCACCCTTAATAGTTAACACATTATTCTCAATAACCACATGTACATCATCCTTATGCACACCAGGTAATTCAGCTCTCACCAAATAAGCCTTGTCACTCTCTTCAATGTCAACCGCAGGCATCCAATCACCCTCATCAAACTGAATCAACGGGCGATCAAAATCTTCAAACATTTTGTCCATTTCAGCAAACGGACGCATTAATGTTAAACTCATAATAACCTCCTATTTTTTATTTATACAACTACCTCAATTCGATGGTACTCCTCTTTTTATCTACATGATGATGATTTGAGTATAATTCAAACATATTATTCTTTAGTAAGGGGTTCTCATGACGGCATTGGTGGGTGTAATTATGGGGTCAAAATCTGATTGGCCAACCATGAAAAATGCAGTAGAGATGCTGGAAGAATTTGGCGTGCCACACGAAGTTAAAGTCATTTCTGCACATCGTACTCCTGATTTAATGTTTGAATACGCAACCAGTGCAAGTGAACGCGGCCTTAAAGTGATTATCGCTGGTGCAGGTGGTGCTGCACACCTACCAGGCATGGTAGCAGCTAAAACCATTGTTCCTGTTCTTGGTGTTCCTGTGCAATCTAAAGCGCTCAGTGGACAGGACTCATTACTATCTATTGCGCAGATGCCAGGTGGTATTCCCGTTGGAACCTTAGCTATTGGAGAGGCGGGTGCGAAAAATGCAGGCATTTTGGCCGCGCAAATTGTGGCCAATGAAGATGAAGTCGTTAGAAAAAAAGTAGCTGCCTTTAGGGCTAAACAGACCCAAGATGTCTTAGATAATCCAAATCCATCTAAATAATATGAAAATTGGTATTTTAGGTGCGGGCCAACTCGGAAGAATGCTTGCGATTGCTGGTTATCCACTAGGCCATCAATTTGGATTTTCAGGTAATACTAACAATGAGCCATCATCACTATTAGGACATATGTTTGCATTAGAAGATAATGCGGAACATATTGAGTCTTTAGCCGTTTTTTCTGATGTTATTACTTATGAAAGTGAAAATACTAACGTAGAGACGGTTAGGGAAATTAACAAAAACGTAAGAGTTTATCCTGGTGAAAAATCTCTATTTACCACGCAGCACCGTGGTCGAGAAAAGGCAATATTTGATCAGCTTAAGATTCCTTGTGCCCCCTATCAAATGGTTAACTCACTTACAGATCTTGAAAATGCAATTAGCAATATTGGCCTACCTGCTATTTTAAAAACTGCCACTGAAGGTTATGATGGCAAAGGTCAATTTGTTATTAAAACAAATGATCAAATTACTGATGCCTGGAACAGTATGAATGGCGTTGAATCAATTCTAGAAGGATTTGTTAACTTTAAACGTGAATTATCTTTGATTGCCGTACGTGGTGTTGACAATGATCATAAATACTACCCATTAGTCGAAAACACTCATCATAACGGTATTTTAAGACTCACCATTGCGCCTGCTCAAGACATTGATCCAGTCTTGCAAGAAACCGCTAAAGACTACATGCATGCTCTACTTGACGAGATGGGTCATGTAGGCGTACTCACCATTGAGTTATTTGAGACTGACAATGGTTTAGTGGTTAACGAGATGGCACCACGTGTTCATAACTCAGGTCACTGGAGTATTGAAGGTGCTAATACCTCACAATTTGAAAACCATGTACGTGCTATCACCGACATGCCACTTGGTGATACAACACCCACTCATGCACTATCTGCAATGATTAATATTATTGGCGAAACCGGTCCAACTGACATTGCTCTTGGTATGCCCAATGCACATTTACATTTGTATGATAAAGAGGAACGTGCAGATAGAAAACTGGGGCATATTAATATCACCGCAAGCTCACAAGCGGAACTGGATAGTAGTATTGAAAAACTAAGTGCTTTTCTACCTAAATCTTAATTTCTTGATTTAAACGTATCTGCAAGATCACTTTCTAATCGATAGGCCTCTTTTTCACTAATCGGCTTATCTCTTAAGTGTTGAATCACATGAACCATCTCATGGCAAAAAGCCGTAATAAATTGATCAACACTTAAATCTTTTTCAATATCGATATAGAACTTTCCTTCTCCTTCATGATCAGTCCAGGCCTCTGCATGATCAACATCCTCAATTCTTAGATCAAGTTCAACTTGTTTTTTGATTTCTAACTCTTGAGAACAAAAATAATATAGCTCTTTAGCTAATGCTTGTTGTGATTCAGTACCACCTTCAATATAAATCACTCGTTTCCCCCTTGCGAGGTGCTAGCCGAAACGCTTATCTAAGTAAGCAATGATGTCAGATGATTCATACATCCAAGTAATATTGTCGCCCTCTTTAACTCTTAAACAAGGCACTTTCACCTCACCGCCACCTGCTAACAATTCAGCACGAAATTGACCAGATTGTGCATTACGTGTTTCCATTGGTAAATTAAGGCGTTTGATGGCTCTGCGAGTTTTGACGCAGAATGGGCACGCATAAAATTGATATATTTTTAAAGATTCAACTTGTTTGTCGATTTCAGCTTGTACTGTCTGGGTACGTTTGACTTTTTTTGGAGAAAAAATCCAATCAATCAACACAATCAATCGTCCTAATCCTTCTCTAAGTGCTTTTAATAATAGTTTCATGTTCTTGCCTCGTATGCTATTAATGTATTTTCAAGTAATGTAGCGATCGTCATTGGCCCGACACCACCAGGTACAGGTGTAATCCATGCGGCTTTATCTTGCGCTGAATCAAAGTCAACATCACCAACCAGCTTGCCACTATCTAGCTTATTAATACCAACATCAATCACAATTGCCCCCTCTTTAATCCAATCACCTTGGATCATTTTCGGAATACCAACGGCCGCTACCACAACGTCAGCCTGTTTGACTTTTTCGGATAAATCTTGAGTCTTGCTATTACAAATAGTGACTGTTGCACGTGCATTTAATAGCTCCATCGCCATCGGACGACCGACAATATTTGATGCACCCACTACAACGCAGTTTTTACCTACTAAATCGATACCGATAGTTGCCAACATAGTCATTACACCCTTAGGTGTGCATGGGCGCAAGAATGATTTGTTCTGCATTAATTTACCAATATTCTCACTATGGAAGCCATCTACGTCTTTAGCCGGATCAATCGCCTCAATCACATCATTGGCATCCAAATGAGCAGGTAAGGGTAATTGCACCAAAATGCCATCAACATTATCATCGTCATTAAGACGTTCGATTTCAGTTAATAATTCTGCTTGAGTAATACTGGCAGGCTTGTTTATCTTCTCAGAATAAAAGCCTACTTCTTTACAAGCATTAGCTTTGTTACGCACATATACTGCAGATGCCGGATCATCACCAACTAAAATAACCGCAAGGCCAGGTGCACGATCAAGTACACTGACTTTATCAATAATGCTTGCTCTTAAATCTTTTGCAATTTTCTTACCGTCAATAATCACTTCATTGCCTCTCTTACTTTTTCTAAATCTTCAATAGTGTCAACGCCGTAGCCTGTTGAGCCACATGCTGGTGCAACATGTATATCAAAACCCTCGTTTAGAACCGTAAGTTGTTCTAACTTTTCAACCTGCTCATAGCGCGAACTTTGTAAAGCTAAATACTGTTTAATAAAACCAGAATAGTAAGCATATATACCAATATGCTTAAAACACAACGCCTTATCAAAATCTCCATCTTCTCTAAAAGCAGGAATAGGTGCGCGAGAAAAATACAAAGCCTTGCCAAATTTATCAAACACGACTTTAACGCAATTTGGATCAAGATACTGAGCCTTATCTTTAACACTCTCACACAAGGTGGCCATGTGCATATTACTATTGATCAAATTTTCTGCTACTTGTCGAATAACATCTGGATCTAACATTGGCTCATCGCCTTGTACATTTACAATAACTTCATCGTCATCGATATCCAACACTTGCAATACTTCGGCAATCCTTGATGTTCCTGATGTGTGATGCGAACCTGTCATACAAACACTTGCACCAAACTCTGTAGCTAAGGTTGCAATACGCTCATCATCCGTGGCAATAATCACCGCTGATGCACCGCTATTAATGGCGTTTTCATAGGTGTGTTGAATAAGTGGCTTGCCGTGAATATCTTGAATTAACTTGGCAGGTAATCTGCTGGATGCATAACGTGCAGGAATAATAACGGAAAAGTTCATTACTTATCGTCTAGCTTGCGCGCCTCTTCTTCCAATAGAACTGGAATACCGTCTTCAATTGGATAAGCTAAGCCACTCACTTCACAAATCAATTCATCACCAACTTGTTTAAGTGGTGCTTTACTTTTAGGGCAAACCAGCAATTTTAATAATGCTTTATCAATCATAATTTGTTAGTCAACTTAGTTAAAAAATCATCGCTCAAATCAGCATCAACCTGTAAATACCACATCTGCTGAGTTGCGAAATCCTTACATTTTACACAATCCTTGGCGGTCATAATAATAGGATAATTCCCTTCAAATTCCAAATCTTTTTGTGTGAAAAGATGGTGATCGGCAAAAGCATGGTTCTGCGCATTCACACCAAGCTCAACTAGGCTGTCAAAAAAACGCTGTGGATGGCCAATACCTGCAATGGCATGGCAAGTTTGATTAGCAAAAAAATCCAAAGGTTTTTGTTCATTAGTGACTACATTTATAAAAGCTTTTGGTACTAATCCTGAAGGAATTTCACCCGCATACAATGCGCCATTATTAATCACGAAATCAACTGATTTGAGTCTTGATTCTGACTCTCTTAGCGGTCCAGCTGGTAAAAAAAAACCATTACCAAAACGTCGTTGTCCATCAACCACAGCAATTTCAACACTTCTACCCATAGCATAGTGTTGTAAACCATCATCGCTAATAATTAAATCTACATGATGATTCGTTATCAAATCTTTCACCGCTTGAGATCGATCTTTATTGATTATCACTGGAACTTGGGTTTGGGTAGCAATCAGTAGTGGCTCATCACCTGACTTGCTGGCTTGGATGTCTTGACTGACCAACAAACTACCTTGTTGATGTGCGCCACCGTAACCACGAGAAACTACACCGACTTGCTTACCCTGCTGTTTAAAGTAATTAACCAGTGCAATCACAATAGGAGTTTTTCCACTACCGCCCACGGTAATATTGCCCACTACAATCACTGGTACATCGAAATGATGTGTGGCGATAAGCCCTATTCGATACAAGCGCCTTCTAAGAGAAGATAAAAGATAAAAAACACCTGCGATTGGTAACAATAAATAATTAACAATACCGCGGGTATTTAAGTCCATGGTTTGTTACTTAAAACACTCACTGTCAGTGACATACTTTTTCTCAGTATATCTAAGCACACCAGCAGAAATCACCAGTATCAAAATAGAAATAACCATAATTAATAGATTAAGTTTATCATTTGTCATTAATGATTTCATGTCAATCACCATAAACCGGGTAATAGCAGTAACTGCAATAAATATCAGAAAGATCACTGGCAGGCGATGGGTTTTAAAATAAATACCCGTCATTGCACCCAGCTCTAAATAGATAAACAATAAAAGAATATCTTTAAGTGATGCAAAACCAGATTCCTGTTGCATAATAATGAGATATTCAGCGATAGCTGACCACACGATGGTACCACCAATCACAAATAAACCCACCACATGAAATGTTTCAATTAGCAAATCACCTAATTGATCAATTTTATTTTTAATTGTTGAATCTGACATGTACTCCCCTTTGTTTACCTTTAAAGTGCTAATTATGACAAAATATCATCACCATGAGTGTTGAATTTACTATTTCTAACCAATATTTGCGTTCCAATCGAAAGAAAGGCTTTGTTTCTTTTATTTCTGGTGTCTCTATGATGGGGCTAATTCTGGGGGTCATGACCCTGATTACGGTTTTATCAGTCATGAACGGTTTTCACAAAGAGCTCAGAGATAGGGTACTGAGTGCTATCTCGCATTCAACCATTAGCGAATATGGCGGTACACTCAATAATTGGCAAGAACTCAGGCTAACCATTAACAAAAACCCACAAGTTATCGACTCTTCGCCTTATATTGAGCGTTATGGCCTATTAAGCATCAATGGTAGAGCGCAAGGTATCAGTGTTCGAGGTGTAGACCCAGATCTGGAAAAAAATACCTCGATCTTACTAGACAACATCACAGATGGAAACTCTGATTTGGAGGGGTCTAAAATCCTAATTGGCTCAGGCTTAGCATTACAACTTGGTGCAACCGTTGGCGATAAGATTATCCTGCTCACACCAGAGATTTCTGCCAGTATTATCGGCATTCAGCCCCGGTTTAAACGCTTTACAGTCAGTGGCATCTTTGATGCAGGCATTAATGAATATGACAACAACTTAGCCTTTATTCATCTTGATCAAGCACAAAAACTGTATTCGATGAAAGGTTTGGTATCGGGTATTCGTCTCAAGGTAGATGATTTATTCCAAGCTAAAGAAATTACCAACAAAGTGGTTAAGGATCTTGATAGTGCACGCTATTATGGAGTTGATTGGACGCAGAAAAAAGCCAATTTTATCAAAGCACTTAATCTTGAAAAACAGATGATTGGTATCATCTTGTCATTGATTATTGCAGTAGCTGCTTTTAATATTGTCTCGATGATGATAATGGTAGTGACTGACAAAAAAGCCGATATTGCCATTCTAAGAACCATCGGTATGACGCCACAACGTATTGTTAGAGTGTTTTTCTATCAGGGTCTCACCATTGGCGTGGTTGGTATTGTCGTTGGGGTGATTCTAGGTATCGTGCTCTCGCTTAATATCGAATCCGTTGTGAGTAGTATTGAATCTATGCTGGGTTTTCAATTTTTTCCTAAAGACGTGTTCTACATTAACCGCTTCCCTTCTGAAATCCATTTAACCGATGTCATTAAGGTTGCTATCGGTGCCTTTATTTTGGTAATTCTCGCTTCTATTTACCCTGCAAAACGTGCAGGTAAAGTTGAAATATCTAAGGTACTAAATCATGAGTAATATTATTGAATGTCAAGATCTTAGCTACAGCTACAATGATGGCAAGCTTGAAACATCTGTACTTAAAGCGCTTAATCTAAGTATCAGCCCAGGGGAATCTATCGCTATTTTAGGTCAATCAGGTTGTGGCAAGTCCACCTTACTAAATTTATTGGGTGGCATGAGCCAACCAAGTGCTGGCAAAGTACTATTGAATAATGTTGATTTAGCCCAACTTGATGAAGAACATACCACACTGCTTCGTGCCGAGCATTTAGGCTTTGTCTATCAATTTCATCACTTGTTAAAAGATTTTAGTGCACTTGATAATGTAGCAATGCCACTATTGATACGCGATAATGATAAACAATCTGCCAACAAGCAGGCCAGTGAATTACTTTCAAATATTGGTCTTCAAAACAAATTAAATCACCGACCATCTGAACTTTCAGGGGGTGAACGTCAACGTGTTGCCATTGCACGAGCCTTAATTACCAACCCTAGTTGCCTATTGGCTGATGAGCCAACAGGCAACTTGGATGCTAAAAATGCCGCTGACGTGTTAGCATTGATGGTTGAACTAAACCAGGCACAAAACTCAGCATTGGTGATGGTAACGCACGATCAGATGATTGCACAGAAAATGCAAAGGGTTTTAGTATTGGAAGATGGGCGACTTAACGAATCTTAGAGTCGGTTCTGACTAGGATGTTATTTTCATCCACATAGCACAGTCTTGGTGCATAATCTTTAAGTTCTTTTTCATCATAAGTGGCATAAGCAGCAATGATGAGTAAATCACCCACATCAGCTTTGTGTGCAGCTGCACCATTTACTGAAATAACACCAGAATTGTCTTTGCCACGAATTGCATAAGTGATAAAACGATTGCCATTATTAATGTTGTAAATTTGGATTTGCTCAAAAGAACCAATACCGGCTGCATCTAAGAGTACGCCATCAATCTCACACGAACCCTCATAATCCACTTCACTCGCAGTGGTAGTGACTCGATGTAGTTTGGCTCTTAGAAATGTTCTTTGCATGATACGCAGAGATTAACCTAAGAACTGAATCATAATGCCCGCAGCAATGGCCGAGCCAATTACACCGGCAACATTAGGTCCCATCGCATGCATTAGTAAGAAGTTATGTGGGTTCGACTCTAAGCCAACCTTATTAGAAACACGTGCTGCCATCGGTACTGCAGAAACACCAGCAGAACCAATTAAAGGATTGATTTTATGCTTACTAAATACATTCATGAGTTTTGCCATTAGCAAACCACAAGCGGTTCCAATCGCGAAAGCTACCATGCCTAATAATAAAATACCTAACGTGTCTAATTGCAAAAATGTATCAGCCATCAACTTTGAACCTACTGCCAAACCTAAAAAGATAGTGACAATATTAATCAAGGCATTTTGAGTGGTGTCACTTAAGCGATCAACTACGCCAGATTCCTTCATTAAATTACCGAAAGCGAACATACCTAATAATGGCGCCGCGTCTGGTAGTAATAATGCCACCAGCATGAGTAGCATCACTGGGAAAATAATTTTCTCAGCTTTAGATACTTCTCTAAGTTGTACCATTTCAATTTGACGCTCTTTTTCGCTAGTTAATGCGCGCATAATTGGTGGCTGGATTAGTGGCACTAAGGCCATGTAAGAATAAGATGCAACTGCAATGGCGCCAAGTAAATCAGGTGCTAATTTTGAAGCCACATAAATACTGGTTGGTCCATCAGCGCCACCAATAATACCGATTGCTGCCGCATCAGTCAGGCTAAAGTCAAAGACACCAACTGCTGTTAGGCCAACGGCACCCAATAATGTAGCAAAAATTCCAAACTGTGCGGCGGCACCCAATAACAAGGTTTTTGGATTAGCTAATAACGGGCCGAAATCAGTCAGTGCGCCCACACCCATAAAGATAATCAGTGGAAATGCACCGGATTCAATACCCACCACATAAAACACATGTAAGATACCATTGCCTTCAGCAATGCCTGCACCGGGAATATTGGCTAAAATCGCACCAAAACCAATTGGTAATAACAACAATGGCTCAAAATTTTTAATAATGGCCAAATACAAAAGTAGCATACCCACTAACAACATTAGGCCTTGACCCCATGCCATCTGATGTAAACCAGTATTAATCCAAAGTGTATGTAATTGTTCCATATTAAATTATGCTAGTGTTAATAAAGTTTGACCCACTGTCACAGCATCACCCTCTTTCACGCTAATCCCAACTACGACACCAGCTCTAGCCGCTCTGATTTCAGTTTCCATCTTCATCGCTTCTAAAATCACTAATACATCGCCTTCATCTACTTTTTGATGAGGCTCAACCATCACCTTCCAAATATTACCAGATAGTGGTGCGCCAATCGCTTCACCCTCTGTTGGTGCCGCTGCATCGGTCACAATTTCTTTTTCAACCGGTGCGTGTTCTGGTGCACCGGTATCAGACGCTGCTTTCATTGAAGTAATCTCACCACCGGCAGAAACTTGAACAGAATACGAAGTGCCTTTAAATGAAACTGTATACGTGCCTTCTTCGCTATCAGACTTAGTAGTACAATCATCTGTCATTTGTGGCGCTGGCTCGAAGAAATCAGGATTATCACGATTTTCTAAAAATGAAATACCAACTTGTGGGAATAAGGCATAAGTCAATAAATCATCAATCTTATTCTTGGCTAAGGTGATACCCTTGTCAGCCACAATGGTGTCAAATTCTTGTTCAAGAATGTGCATTTCTGGTGCAATGTTGTCAGCTGGTCTGCAAGTAATTGGTGTATCACCTTCCAACACTTTGGCTTGCAATGCTTGATCAACAGGTGCTGGTGTTGCTCCGTATTCGCCTTTTAATACACCGACAGACTCTTTAGTAACGGTTTTATAACGCTCGCCCGTTAATACATTAAGCACCGCCTGTGTGCCTACAATTTGTGAAGTTGGTGTCACCAGTGGAATATAACCAAGATCTTTACGTACACGTGGGATTTCTGTCAACACTTCGTCCATCTTGTCGGTTGCATTTTGCTCACGCAATTGATTCTCCATGTTGGTCAACATGCCGCCTGGAACCTGAGATATTAAAATCCTAGAGTCTACCCCCCTGAGTGAACCTTCGAATTTAGCATATTTACAACGAATTGGTCTAAAGTAAGCATCAATTTCTGCAAGTTTTTCTAAATCTAAGCCAGTTTTTCTAGGGCTATTTTCTAAAATAGACACCACTGAGTTTGTCGCAGAATGACCGTAAGTCATACTCATTGAGCCAATTGCTGTATCCACTCGATCAATACCTGCTTCAACTGCTTTAATAATAGTGGCTGTAGAAAGTCCTGTGGTTGCATGAGCATGCAACTGAATAGGGATATCAATAGTCTCTTTTAATTCTTTAACTAGGTCATAAGCCACATACGGTTGCAATAAACCCGCCATGTCTTTAATGCACAATGAGTGTGCGCCCATATCCTCGATTTCTTTAGCCATATCAATCCACATTTGTTTCGTGTGCACTGGGCTGACTGTGTAAGAGATTGTGCCTTGAGCATGCTGGCCTAATTTAATGGTTTGATCAATGGCAGTTTTAAGATTACGCACGTCATTCATCGCATCAAAGATACGAAAAACACTCACGCCATTCTCGGCACAACGATCAACAAATTTGCGTACTACATCATCGCTATAATGACGATAACCTAATAAATTCTGTCCTCTAAGCAGCATTTGCTGAGGCGTTTTAGGCATAACTTTTTTAATTTCTCTAATTCTATCCCAAGGATCCTCACCCAAATAACGAATACACGAATCAAAGGTAGCGCCACCCCAGGATTCCATTGACCAATAGCCAATCTTATCCAGCTTATCAGCAATTGGTAACATGTCGTCAATACGCATACGTGTTGCAAGCAATGACTGATGTGCATCTCTAAAAACAAGCTCGGTAATCTCAACAGGCTTGCCTTTTGAATTGTTAGATTTTGTAGTGATATTTTTTAAGAACTTTAACATCTTGTTACGCCCCTCTGTGCATCTTGATGGCTTGCTCAATAACAAACTTAGTCTCTTCGTCTAACTCATCTTTTAAGCTTAAATTATCGTCATGATGAGTGTCATCATCTTGCGCTTGTTGGCTCATTCTTTGAATAATAATAGACATCAACTTGGTAACAAATACCAGCAAAGTCAAAAACAAAAACACAAATCCCATACCAAACAAGGTAAGGTTGATTGCTTCTGCTATAAGATTAGATTGTTCCATATTATTCTTTCATATTAATTGGTACCGATGGACGGGGTCGAACCGTCACTCCCGCAAAGGAACCGGATTTTGAATCCGGCGTGTCTACCAATTCCACCACATCGGCTTATTTGTGTCTAAAGGTAATTCTTCCTTTGGTTAAATCATAAGGTGTCATTTCTACCGTGACTTTGTCACCCGGCAATATACGAATATAGTGTTTGCGAATTTTCCCAGAAATATGGGCCAATACGCTGTGTCCATTCTCTAATTCAACGGTAAAAGTCGTATTGGGTAGCTTTTCTTTAACCACACCTTCTAATTCAATATAATCGCTTTTTGACATCTAGTTATCTTTATCTCAATTTAGTAAATGCAATTATTTTACCCGATTGTAGGCGGTCTAGCATAAAAAGGGAAAACCTCTGCACACACATGAATCAGTTATAATTATGGCATTTTTACCAACTGTATCAAACATTAATGAACATAAGTTTTGAATTTTTCCCACCTAGAACTGACAAAGGTAAGCAAACCTTGGCACAAGTTCGAGAAGAATTAAGTGTAATTAATCCTGAATACTTTTCGGTGACTTTTGGCGCCGGCGGTTCGACGCAAGATGCTACGTTGGAAACGGTATTAGACATTCAAAAAAATGATGGTATTCCAGCAGCACCCCACCTATCTTGCATTGGTTCTGAAAAAAGTAAAATTATTGAGCTACTTGACCAGTATAAAGCTGCCGGTATTAATCGCATTGTTGCCTTACGTGGCGACATTCCTTCTGGTGTGCGTGATATTGGCGATTTTCATTATGCCAATGAATTAGTCACATTCATCAAATCTGAATACAATGATCACTTTCGTATTGAAGTTGCCGCCTATCCAGAAGTACATCCTCAGGCCAAAAATATTCAAACTGACCTTAAGTATTTTGCTAATAAAGTCAATGCTGGCGCCGACGCTGCCATTACCCAATACTTTTATAATGCCGATGCTTATTTTAGATTTAGAGATGAAGTTGAAAAATTGGGTATCGACGTGCCTATCATACCGGGCATTATGCCAATCACCAACTACACACAATTGGTAAGGTTCTCTAATATGTGTGGTGCAGAGATTCCAAAATGGATCTTAGAGAGGATGAAGCTTTATGAAGATGACTTAGAATCACTTAGATCATTCGGCACCGAAGTAGTGTCTAACTTATGTCAGACCCTTAAAAACCAAGGTGTAGATAACTTTCATTTTTATTCGATGAATCGAGCTAACCCATCATTATTGATTGCACAAAACTTGGTTTAATGTTGCTTACCAACCCAATCTTGGAGTTGGTGTAAAGGCGCTTTATCCTCATCAGAATGGCACTGTTCTTCAAGTATTGCTAGACGTTCAGTTAATTCTTCAAAAACCACTTCATAGTGCTGATTTTTAATTTCTTCTTTATAAAGTTTAGTTTTTAATGTCGAAATCACGCTCTTAAGTGCTTTTTCGTTTTCAGATTGTGCCGCATCAACAGAGCCCACTTTAAAAATAGCATCATCTTTAATTTGCTGCATTTTTTTAAGGCGCTTGTCTTGTTCAGAATCAAAATTGAGACTGGGGTAGGCCAATCTTAAACTATCAACGGTGACATATCCTTCATGGGTTTGTAATTTACCACTGTTGATTTGAGCTTGAATATCAAAACGACTAATACCCAATATTTTCGCTGCCTTCGACACACTTAACTTAACCATCCTGCCTTCTCTCTCAAAAAAAAATAAGCTATAGTTGACAAACTAACTGTGTTTTATCAATTTGTCAAGTGTATTAGTATTCTATGAAATCGAGTCTATCGCTTGTACAAGGCCCTCATCGTTAGTTTTTTGTGCAACTTCAATCTGATTAAAGCCAATAGATTGTGCATAGATTTTAATTCTTTCACTAAGTACAACCAATGGGTAGTGCTTAATAGATTGCACTGCATCAGCATTGATTTGTTCGATCATCGCCATCATGGTTGATAAATTTTCAACACTGGTAATGGTAATCACACCCTTATCATTGTTTAAAAACTGGGCTAATACTTCATGATGAGAGGGTGCTATCTTGCATTGGGTACGCTCGTAAACTTCAATATACTCAACTATGTTGTTTTTGCCCAAACTCTCTTTTAAGGTCTCTCTACCACCCTTACCTCTAAAAATTAAAATCTCTTTATTAGACAATTGTCTAATTTCTTTCATTGCCAGTAATGATTCACTAGAAGCTTTTTCTGCTGGAAATGCATCAACTTTAAACCCATAGTTGTTGATTTTTTTTGCAGTGGCAGCACCCACAGCAAAAATCTGGCCGTGATGATGATTTAAAGAGCTTAATACTTCCAAACCATAATCAACTGCATTGGCACTGATAAAAATAAACGCATCATAATGTTCTTTTAATGGGGTACTCTTTAATGCTTCAATTCTCAAAGTAGGGAATAAAAGTGGTTGATGACCACTGTTCATAACCAGGGCCTCTAATGACTTAACTTGTTTCAGAGGTCGAGTCAATAAGATGTTCAAAATCCTAATAACTCGGCAATAATACGAATTTTGTTCAATGTTTCACTTTCTGCGAACTTGCAAATAAGTATGGTTCTGGCGTTGATACCCGACACTTTTTCAATATAGGCGCGCATTTGTTTTTCATCCCAAACCTCAGAAGAAAACAAAACAGGATTTTGATTAAAAGATAAATACTGTCCATTCACCAAAGCCTCTTTTAGGCCAAGTTTAAGCGGTTTAGAAGACTGAAAACAGACTCGATAACCTTCTAACAAACCCATCACCATCTTAGTAGGTGTTTTATCAACTTCACAAAACAAGGTGAAATGTTGTTGGTAGTCAGCCACACTAGATAACAATGTAGCCAATTGCTTGGTGTCTATTAATTGCGCTTGCTCAATCGATAAAACCAACTCAAATTCTTCCTCAGTTTCTTCTAAATCTTCAAAAATTTGATCTAAATCTTCATCGGTATCAATTGGCAAAGACAATGCTTTGAACATGGTGGAATAATAATCAAATCGCCATTCTGATGGCATGTCATCAGGATAAAAATCATCCTGCAGATCTAAACTACTTCTGCCAATTAAAAATTCTGTTTCACTCATTAGCACTCAATCCATTTATAATAGGTGGAAAATTACATAGTATACAAAATATGGCAGATATTCTACTACCAATTATTGCTCTATTATCAGGATTTGCGCTTTTAATTTGGAGTGCCGATGAATTCACTGAAAATGGTGCAAAAATTGCCAACATTTTTAATATATCGCCACTGATTATTGGTTTAATCATTTTTGGTTTTGGTACCTCGGCCCCTGAAATGTTAGTCTCTGGTCTTGCTGCTTGGGATGGCAACACAGGACTTAGTATCGGCAATGCTATCGGTTCTAATATTTTTAATATTGCCTTAGTATTAGGTATCAGTGCCATTATTCTACCAATCGAAGTGCATGAAGATATTCTTAAAAAAGAATGGATATTCCTCATGGTTGCCACTCTTTGTGCTGGTTTGCTATTACGTGATGGGCGTCTTGATTTTATAGACGGATTAATCTTATTGTCATTACTTGTTCTATTCTTAGCCTACACTCTAAAAGAATCAAAGAATAAACAACATCACGAATTTGATGAACTAAAACATGGTGTTGAAAAAGACCAAAGCAAAAAAACATGGCTAATGCTCATCATTAGCCTAATAGTGTTAATCTCTAGTGCAAAGCTGGTGGTTTATGGTGGCGTTGAAATTGCAAAGTTTTTCCAAGTGTCTGACTTAGTTATCGGCTTGACTGTGGTCGCTTTAGGTACTAGCTTGCCAGAGCTAGCAGTCTCTATTAGTAGTGTTTTGAAAAAACAATATGAAATGGTGGTCGGTAACGTGATTGGCTCCAACCTATTTAACACTATTGCTGTATTGGCTATTCCCGGCCTTATTCATCCTTCTGATGTTCCAGCACAGGTACTGAACAGGGATTACCCAGTGATGTTGTTACTCACTGTGTTGTTATTTTTGGTCTCATATAAATTCAGCAAAAAACACGTTATCAATCGTTTTGAAGGTTTGGTTCTAGTTGGTGTATTTGGTTTTTATATGTGGCGATTATTTTGAATCTAGTACTGAAAAATGAAGAAGCAACCCAACAATTTTCAGAACAATTAGCCCAATGTTCTGAGGGTATTAATCATGCTATTGTAATTTACCTTAAAGGTGATTTGGGTGCTGGTAAGACCACGCTCGCTAGGGGTTTTGTTCAATACTTTGGTTTTGATCGTGTTAAAAGCCCTACCTACTCTTTAGTTGAAAGCTACCAAAATAACATCATCAATATTCATCACTTTGATTGTTATCGCCTATCTGACCCTGAAGAGCTAGATTACATTGGCATACGTGATTATCTTGGTCCTAATCATATTCAACTGATTGAATGGCCAGAGCTTGGCAAAGGTGCAATTGCTGAGGCTGATATGACTATTGCACTCCAAGGTGACGATAATCAAAGAGAATTACTTATCACCGCCCACACGCCAATAGGCAAGCAGTTACTTCAATGCGTCAATTCTTAATACTTTGCTTGGGCTTGGTATGCCTAAGTTATGCTCATGCTGATGAAAAAACCACACTGTATGATTTTCGTTTTTGGACCTCACCTGAACGCACTAGAATTGTCATTGATGTAGAAAAAGGTGTTCAATATCATGTTAATACCAATGCCGACAAAATCGATTTAGCCATTAATAATGCTAAACTTCTGAGTCAAACTTACGACAAGCTCTTTTATCAAGATCAACGCATTCAAAAAACACGTATTAAGCGTAATAAAGATACTTTGCACTTTTTGTTTAAGACCACACAACCCTATCAAGTTAAAAGCTACACTTTAAAGCCCAACCAAAAATACCGACACCATCGCTTAGTAATTGACTTATATGGAAAACAGATTAATACCGTCCCTGTGACAATTACTAAACAGGTAATTAAGAAACTATCAACCACCAAACTAAGAAAAAAGATTATTCTCATTGATGCCGGTCATGGCGGTGAAGATCCAGGTGCAATCGGCCATAAGCGCTCAAAAGAAAAACACATTACTTTAAAAATTGCCAAAAAACTAGCCAATAAAATCAATCGGACCAAAGGCATGAAGGCTATCTTAACTAGGCGTGGTGATTATTACGTTGGCCTCAGTAAACGTATTCGTATTGCCCAAGCCAACAATGCCTCGCTGTTTATCTCTATTCATGCTGACTCAGTTAAACGCAAAAGCGCCAAAGGTGCTTCTATTTATACGTTATCAGAACGCGGAGGTTCTACCAAGTTTGCCAAACAACTAGAACAATCACAAAATGCCGTTGATCAATTTGGTGGTATTGAAACCCTAATAAAAGGCGATCAATATCTCAATAAAATCTTGTGGGATTTCTCTAGAAAAGATCGTGATATCCAAAGCCGAAAACTCGGTGCTAAGATCTTAAAACAGATGGGAAAAATTGGTTATTTGCATAAGCAGACACCGCAAAAAGCTGGCTTTGTGGTGCTAAAAACTCCCGCCATCCCTTCAGTATTGGTAGAAACAGCATTTATCTCTAATCCACAAGAAGAAAAGCGTCTAAATAACGCCAAAGAACAAAATAAGATTGCTAATGCCATCTATCAGGGCATCTTAAGCTACTATCAGTAATTACTTGTCAGACTTATCGGGTGCGGAATCTTCCTTGGGTGGTTCGTAGTTAGGATCATTAGGATTCATAAAGATAAAACCATAACCATTTTCTTTATCAATCTCATCAAAATCAACCACCATACCTTCTAGCAGTTCTTTTTGAGAATAAGCAATCACATACTCGATACCGTTAGACTCTAGGTGAATATCATTGCCTGATCGCTCATCAAAACCCATTAAATATTTAAAGCCTTCATCGGTTTTATCTACTGCAAAACGAATTAGCATACCGTGTGCATCAGGATTTTGAGTTGATAAGCCGATTTCTTCAGCGGCACTTTTCGTAATTGTAATCATATTTTGCTCTGTATAAAATCAACAAATTGCTTAACCCAATGATTGGAACCAACATTCCGTAAATGCGTATATGTTGCCAACAAGTTATGCGTTAAGATACCATCGCGCTTATTATCCACACCCACACCACGTAAAACCTGATAAGCGTAACGTGTATTAGCGTCAATATTTTCTAACTTAGAATAATGAAATTCATGTGCATAAATATGGGCAGATACATCATTCCAAGGATGCTCATCGGTCGGTGCTAATTGCACATAACCTCGGCCAATGGGCTTAAGCGTCATGACTGTGTCGGCGTCAATTACACCAACCATTGCATGCGATTGACCTTGGTGGGTAATTTGTCTGCTTAAATACATTAGCCCGCCACATTCAGCATAAGTTGGTAAACCTGCTTCTATTTGAGCTTTGATGTCTGATAGCAAGGATTGATTAGCAGACAAAGATTCCAATTGCATCTCTGGAAAACCACCACCAATAAATAATGCATCTGCCTGAGGTAGTGCTGTATCTTTCAAGGTATTAAAATAAACCAACTCAACCCCCAATGATTCAAACGCATCAAGATCATCTTGATAATAAAATCCAAAAGCACTGTCCTTAGCTACTGCCACGGTAATTCCCTTAGATTTGCTACTAATCACTGGGACTATTGGCTTGACGGTTTTTTGATTAAGATTAACGATTCTATCTAAATCTACCTGGTCAGATATATGCTTAGCAGCAGTATCAATAAAACCTTGCGACTCAGGTGTTTCATTGGCTGGCATCAATCCTAAGTGCCGCTCATCAATAATCAGCTCTGTTGAGCGACGAATAGCACCTAACACCGGAATATCAGTGTAATGTTCAATGGCTTGAATCAACTTTGATTCATGACGATCGCCTGCTATTTTATTAAGAATTACCCCAGCAATATTGACATCTTTATCAAAGGCTTGATAACCACTCACCAATGGTGCGACACCACGCGTAATACCCGTAGCATCAACGACCAAAACAACCGGAATATTAAGTAATTTTGCGAGATCAGCATTAGCATCACCCCCAGTCACCTCCATGCCATCAAATAAGCCTTTATTGCCCTCAATGATAGCTACATCACTTTGACTGGTGTATTGCTCATATAGGCGAATGATTTCCTCATCCGACATGTTATAAAAATCAAGATTGAAGCAAGGGTTGCCACTGGCTTGGGCAAGCCAAATTGGATCAATATAGTCTGGGCCTTTTTTAAAAGACTGAACGTTTAAAGACTGTTGTTTGAATGCTGCGCACAACCCTAGACTAACAACAGTTTTGCCTGAGGATTTGTGTGCAGCGGATAAGTAAAAGGCAGAAGGCATAATTGCCTTTAGTGATTAAATACGATAAGTTTAGCCCTTATGGTGAGGATCAGCAACCTCATCAGCCAAACTCTCAGGTAAGAATGGTAAGAACTTCACTAAGAAAACAACTGCAATTAAAGCTACAGCAATACCGCCAATTCCTAGAACTGTTTCAGGTAGTGATGGTGTATAGGCAGCAATACCACCATAACCTTCTAAAATTTCTTTACCTGGGAACATCTCCAAAGGATATGCCTGGCCACCTATAATCAACACATACAACTGCACAACACCGCCAATCAATACCAATAATGAGGCTAAGCCTAGTGTTGTACGATTACCCTTAAATGCTGGGTGATAAATCAGCGCCATCGGAACTAAACCACCTAAGATTATTTGACCGTACCAAAATAAGTTTGTATAAATACCACCATCTAGCAACATAAAGTTTTCAACGTCAGCATTCTCAGCAAGATACAAATTACCTAAATGATAAACTGCCACAAAATACATCACTGCCGCAACGAATACACCTAATAGATTGCCTAAACGATTAACTACCGCATCGCCCAATGGTCTTTCAGTCCAGTTGTAACTCGCCATTAAAATCAAGATAAAAAACGCCATGCCAAATGCAAATGACATAATGATAAACATTGGTGCCATAATAACTGCGTCATATGCTTGACGTGCCACCAAGAAACCAAAAATAGAACCAGTACCAGTGGTTAAAATTAAACGCCATGAAAATGCTACTAGGCCTGCTTTAGAGCTAAACTTATTCATACGACGTTCAAACATCAGCCATAAATAAACCGCAACGATTACAAAGAAGCCATTATAAAGAATGATGTTCCAAGCAAAGATTGACTTAAAGTTATACTCAGTCATGGCCACAATCAGGCGATCAGGCCGACCCAAATCTAATACCAACACCATTAAACCACCAGCTAATAATGCTAATGACACTAACCCTGATAAACGCGACAAAGGCTTGTACATTTTCTTATTAAATACTGACGCAATCGAGGCCACATTCAGAGCGCCTGAAGCGGCAACAATTAAGAATAAAGCGAATACATGTGGCATACCCCAAACAATACGGTTATTCATACCAGTCACGTAATGACCATGATGCTCCATATAATAAACTGCACCCAATGCTGCTAGGATGAGCACGCCCAATCCCACAATCAATGCATAAAATCCTAAGCTGTTTCCCTGTGTTTCTTCGTAACGTATGTCCATAAAATTCCTAATTTAATACTACTATCAAATTCCACTATAACGTACACCAGTATTTAATTTTAAATCTGCTCTAATCTGTGTACTTTGAACTTTTTTCAATGTTTGGTTAATTTTGCTATTCGCGTCATATAAGTCACCAAAGATAACTGCATCACTATTCACACTAGCCACACAAGCTGGAGATTCACCATTGTCTACTTTGTGTACACACAACGTGCAAGATTCAACAGTACCCTTACCACGTGGCATATGTTCACGCTGATCAGTTAAGTCTTCATGTACGAATGAACGTGCATCGTACGGGCAAGCCATCATGCAATAACGACAACCAATACAAAGGTGTCTGTCCACCAAGACAATACCATCTTCGCGTTTCATAGAAGCATTTGTTGGACACACATCTACACAAGGTGGCTCTTCACAATGTTGACACATTAGTGGCAGATTAGTGACCTTACCTGTTGCTTTGTCTTTAACTTTTAGTTTCTTAATCCAAGTAGGCTTTTGATCGCCTGTTGAATGTTTTTCATTGCCCCAACCTTGCTCTTTCTGACAAGCACTGACCATGCCATCAATTTCGGCCTCTGTGATTTTGTTGGTGTCAATCAACATGCCCCAACGTTGTGCATTGGTAACTGGATTTTTATTTTCAGCAAATGTTGTTAATGTAACGCCACTAGCAATTGCCGCAACACCGACAGTGGTTGCACTCGTGGTCTTAATAAAGTCACGACGATTTAACGTTTTATTCATTATTTAGCCCCTTTACCTGGTGTTGTACGATGACAACTAAAGCAATCAACGCTTACACTTGTCTTTTGGTGACAAGTTGAGCAAAATTGATCTTGTTGATTAACCGAATGATATTGATTGGTTTTTTCATCTTTATTGGCGTGACAATTAACACAGCCTTTAAGCGAGTTTTCTTCAGTGCGAACACCTTGTCTGAGAGTTTTGTCACGCTTATGATTTAAAAACTCAGGATGCATCTTACGAATCACTGATACGCTATCATGGTACTGCTTAGTACTCTGTGCAGCTTCTGAATTACCACTAACTGGGTTTTCATACGCGTTCGATATACTTATCAAAGCAAAACTTATGAAAATAACTAATAAACGATACATATTTTTTCTCTCTTTAATTAAATCGAATTATTCGCTACCTAGGCCCATTTGAATATAACCGGTTGGACAAACATCAGCACAAATATGACAACCAATACACTTATCGTAGTCAGTGTCAACATAACGACCTAATGTTGATTGATCCTTCTTCACTTTGAATACTGCATCTTGAGGGCAGTACATAACACAGTTATCACACTCAAAACATAATCCGCAAGACATACAACGACCTGCTTCTTTTTGCGCTTCTTCTTCGGAATAACCAATTAAACGTTCCTCGAAGTTACCCAATACATTATCAACATCCACTAATTTATGATCACGTGCATTGCGATCTTCATGATCAAAATGACCTAAGAATAACTCAGTATGTGGGATGATTGATGCAAATGAGCGGTCTTCATAGTTATGTACTACAAAATCAGCATGGTCTGAAGCAGCCGCAGGAGTACCCTTCGAATCATATTCATCAGGCGAAAGATCCCATTCGTTCAATTTTTCCATAAGATCAAAGTAGTGCACATCAACCTTAGGTCGAGCATGCTGACTTTCACCAGCAAGGTAGTCACCAATACTTTCAGCAACAATACCTGCTTGACCAATTGCTGTAGTTAGTAGATGTGGACGCACCGCATCACCACAGACGAAGAAACCTGGCTTATTAGGCACTTGGAAGTTTCTATCTGCATCAATAAAGCCATGCTCATTAAAGAATGAATCATCCATACCTTCCTTATCAAGTGACTGACCAATAGCAGGAACGATTAAATCACACTCAACATCAAATTCAGAACCTTCAATTGGTGTCGAACCATCTTCTTCTAAACGCACAAAACGCATTGCAGTTGCACGACCATCTTCATCTTTAAGAATCTCAATAGGGCTTAATTGGCCTTGAATTTCCACACCTTCACGGTTTGCATCATCAATCTCTGCTTGCGCCGCTGGCATATTCTCAATAGTTGAACGTGTAGTTAATAAAACATCAGCACCTAAACGCTTAGATGTATCAACAACATCATGTGCTGTATCGTTAAAGATAATGTGCTCAGGACGATCCTTATCAGCTATATTGTCAATATGGCCTAAGCGACGAGCAACTGATACAACGTCAATAGAAGTATCACCACCACCAATACAAATTACTTTGCCGTGGATATGTTGTAAACGACCTTGATTATATGCCTCAAGAAATGCAACACCAGATACACAGTTAGTTGCATCACCACCTGGAATTGGTATTGAACGACCACTCATAGCACCAATAGCAAATAAGACTGCATCGTATTCTTTTTCTAACTCTTCCATAGTAATATCAACACCAACTTTAGTGTTCATTTTTGTTTCAACGCCCGTCTCTAGAATACGGTCAATCTCATACTGAAGTACATCGCGTGGCACACGATAATCAGGAATACCGTACATCATCATGCCACCTAATTTCTCATATTTTTCAAATACTGTAACAGCATGACCTTGCTTACGTAATTGTAACGCTGCTGATAAACCACCACAACCACCGCCAATAATAGCGACTTTTTTGCCAGTATCTTTCGCATTAATTTCAAACTTAAAACCTTCTTCTTTAGCAGTATCACCAATAAACTGCTCAACCGCATTAATACCAATTGTGTCTTCCACTTCGTTACGGTTACAACCATCTTCACATGGTGCAGGGCATACACGTCCCATGATTGATGGGAATGGATTTGCATCAGTAGAGCGACGGAAAGCATATTCCTGCCATGACATATCAGCAGGTGGTTTTTCCATACCACGAACGATATCTAACCAACCACGAATATTATGGCCAGATGGGCATGAACCTTGACAAGGAGGTGTCTGAGTTACATAAGTTGGACACTTGTGTGATTCATCATTTTGAAAAATCTTTTGGCTCCATGGTACTGAACCTAGATCATCACCTTCATCTTTAAACAATCTGAATGTATGATTTTCACCTTTATAAACTTTTCCATATGGATTCTTTTGCATATCAAATCTCCTTATCTAATTATTCTGTTATTTCTTCAGTAACTTCAGCTACTGA
This sequence comes from Piscirickettsiaceae bacterium, assembly GCA_012963565.1. GTDB lineage: Bacteria > Pseudomonadota > Gammaproteobacteria > PS1 > Pseudothioglobaceae > Thioglobus_C. The sequence goes on along the minus strand of DTVJ01000086.1, from coordinate 210 downwards.
ATTAATTGTTTGTGGTTTGTCCATAATAAGTGCTTCACTCACCAATTGGTGAGCACTCACAATCATGTATGGATCAAAATCAAATTTTGGTAAAACTTTACTGAACTGTGATTTACAAATTGCACAGATTGCAACTAGCGTATCTACACCATCAGACTTTTCTACTTCTTTTAATGCCTGCATTCTTGGCATTGCACCCTTAATACGAAT
>DTVJ01000085.1 GCA_012963565.1 Piscirickettsiaceae bacterium | reverse complement strand
TTAGACTCCACTGACTAAATAGAGGGATTTCAAATCCTAGCATGGGTTGGATAATCAGACCACCGCCAGTATCGATATCACCACCGCCTGCCATACCTATGGATAATTTTGCATCGGCATTGACCCAATTAAACACAGGATAATTAACACCTAAACCGCCTAAAACTTTAGCAAAGCCATCAGTACCGCCGCCGCCCGCACCATAAGCTTCAAAAGTACGATAGAGATTATCATTTAGGTATTGGTGCTGTTGAAAACCCAATAAACTAATCTCGGTAGTAAGTGCACCACCACTGCGTTTTTTTGCATCACTATCGGGACTATACCACATCATTACCGGCACAATCCGACGTGACATTTGGTGTTCTTTTAGGGTTACGCCAGCGTCTTTAAAAATCTTTGAGGAAAAATTGCGCTCGGGAATAGAAAGTCCGATAGAAACATGCGTATCGCTATCATTTGAATTAGTTGTGTTTGGAAAATCGGTACGGGAAAAACCGTATCGTAGTGTTACTAAATCAAACTCCTTTTCCAACATTAGGTGAGAGCGCAACATCAAACCACCACCCGGAAAGGCATCGGCACCACCGCCACCGCCTGCAAAAAATCCCACATCAAAAGCGTAATCATCGGCCATGTTAGGTACATCTAAAAAACTATGTACACCTAATGTGGCGCCACCTGTGAAGAAACCGCCACGATCTCCTGCCATTGCACCATAACCACCAAAGCCGAGATATATATCAGAGAAAGCATCAAAAGGTTTTACATCATAATGAACACCTACTGTGCCCATATCTTCACTGGAGGAAACTGGAATGTCTTCGTAAGAAAAACGGTACCGGCCCGAAAAATTTTCTACATTAGCCGGGTTAAAAATGCGTTGTTTTGATTCTTTATTATGGAGATTTACTGTGAGCTGAAGCCTCTTCTCTGGCTTTAGTATTGCCGCCATTTTTTGTTTAGGGATTACAGACGTTATTTTACGTCCTGAAGAGAGCCTTTCTACCTTTAACCCCTTTCTCTCTTTTGTTTCTGATTTTTCCGAACCATTCCAAAAATCCATGATAGACTCAGAAGACATAGTAGAAATTTTATCTTCTGAGTCACAAATTCTCCCACCGTTAGCACTCATCACACAACCAAACGAAGAATCGGCTATTGTTTGAAAAGAAGTTATGGAAATTATGACAAAAAAGTAATTGCCTAGATTTTTAAGTAATTTACTGACCACTGGCTTCAGCTACCTGATCGCCGGTTTTACCAAAACGTCTTTGACGAGAATGGAATGATAGAATTGCTTCGTCTAACGCTTTTTCATCAAAATCTGGCCAATAGCTATCAGTAAAATAATATTCGCAATAGGCAAGTTGCCATAATAAGAAATTACTGACTCTTTTTTCGCCACCCGTTCGAATCAATAAATCAGGCTCTGGTAAATTACAAAGAGACAATTCTGCTTGTAACATTTCGGCAGTAACATCTTCTGGATTTAGCTCGCCTTTCGCGACTCTGTGACACAAAACTCGTGTTGCTTCAGTAATATCCATACGGCCGCCGTAATCGGCAGCAATATTAAGTGATAAGCCAGTATTATTTTTGGTCAGATCTTCCGCATTTACCATGGCTTTTTGTAATTGACTTCAAAAACGATCGCGATTGCCAATAATACGTAATATGACGTTGTTCTTATGTAGCTTTTTGACTTCATTTCTCATCATCAATAAGAAAAGTTCCATAAGATAACCCACCTCCTTTTCAGGACGACGCCAATTCTCAGTACTAAATGCAAACAGAGTTAATGCTTCAATGTTTTTATCTGAACAAGCCTCAACCATTGATCGAACACAATCCATGCCTCTTTTGTGGCCCAGAGTGCGTGGTAGTCCTTTTGCTCTTGCCCAACGGCCATTACCATCCATAATTATAGCGATATGTTTTGGATTAGTAATTGTTGTATCGTTCATCTGTATTTTATATTTTTATTAATTCTTCTCATGTAGGCTACCGCACCTTGGTCACAGATAGAAACAATAGTTTAAAAGATAGTAGTTCGCCTCTAATAATTAAAAAAA
>DTVJ01000084.1 GCA_012963565.1 Piscirickettsiaceae bacterium | reverse complement strand
TAGGCTTTTTTCATCATTCTACCGGCAAGGAAAGATTCTCTTCCTGCAATCACCGCGTGCTTCATCGCACTAGCCATCAGTATTGGATCGGCTGCGTTAGCAATAGCTGAATTCATCAGTACGCCATCACAACCTAATTCCATCGCTTTAGCGGCGTCAGATGCACAACCAATGCCAGCATCAACTAGTACAGGCACATTAGCCTGCTCTTTGATAAGTTTAATATTAGCTGGGTTGGCAATGCCTTGGCCTGAGCCAATAAGAGATGCTAGTGGCATGACTGCAACACAACCAATATTTTCTAATTCCAGAGCAACGATCGGATCATCACTGGTATAAACCATGACATCAAAACCATCATCAACCAGAGTTTGCGCAGCTGCAAGAGTTTCAACAATGTTTGGGTATAGAGTTTTCTCATCACCTAATACTTCAAGCTTAACCAGGTTATGACCGCCTAATAATTCACGAGCTAATTGACAAGTGCGCACTGCATCTTTGGCTGTATAACAACCTGCAGTATTTGGCAGGATTGTATATTTTTCAGGTGAGATGACGTCTAATAAATTAGGTTCATTCGCATCTTGACCAATATTGGTACGACGAATGGCAACGGTAATAATATCTGCCTCTGCAGCTTCAGTTGCCAGTTTAGTTTCATCAAGATCTTTATACTTGCCTGAACCAACCAGTAAGCGAGAGCTATAAGTTTTTCCTGCAATTACTAATGGTGTGTCAGTCATGATAAATTAAGATATTTTAATAATGGCGGAGAGTGAGGGATTTGAACCCTCGATAGGGGATAAACCCTATACACCCTTAGCAGGGGCGCGCCTTCAGCCACTCGGCCAACTCTCCGGAAGAAAAATATTATACGCTAAGAAATAACAGTTTGAAATGGCGTTTTAAAAGCCGTAATTGTATCTGAGTTTTACAGCACCTGGGTCACCCCCTCGAAAATCTTGCACTCTAAATCTAACCTTGCCCCAGTCGCCTTCAAGCTTCATCTTGTCTTGCAGTGCTTCAAGCTTCACTTTGGCATCAAGGATCATTTGTTCAGATTCGTTCCACTGTTGATCACCACCTCTTGGTGTGCCTAGTTGATATTCAAAATAGAGTAATTGGTTCCTAATTCTGGCCGCATCCATACCTACTTCAAAAGCATCCATACCCATATCAAGCTGGGTGTTGAGTTCTAGTAGATCAAAGTCAATGGCTTCAATTTTTTTTGTTAAAGGATTAGTGTCTTTAGTTTTGGTATCAGCTGCAACATTGAGTGACAACAGTAGACAAAGAGAGTGAACAAATAATTTCAAAAGAACCAACGGTAAATGCCTAGTGTATTAACGAACACAAAGACAACATTAAGTAAGACCAAAGAGTTGTCGTCATTTTTAGCGCCTTGAATAATCCAACTGATGGCTGATACCATAAAAAAGATATAACCAAATTTTGAATACTCAAAGTTAAGTGCAACCAACAATCCTCCAACTATGCCAGTGACGGTTCCTGACCAACCCCAAGTGTTATTCATGAATTTCAAAATCGTGAGTAACATCAGCAGTTTTACCTAACATGATGGATGCAGAGCAATATTTATCAGCTGATAAGCTAACGGCTTTACTGACTTTTTTCTCGTTGAGATTACTACCTTCAACCACAAAGTTAATGTGAATTCTGGTAAAGACCTTTGGGTGGTCATCAGCACGTTCAGCACTGATTTCTACGCGACAGTCACGCACTTCTTCACGCATTTTTTTAAGTGTTGAAACCACATCAATGGTTGTGCAGCCACCCAGGCCAAGTAGTAACATTTCCATCGGGCGAATACCAAGGTTTTTACCACCTAGATCTTCAGGGCCGTCCATTACTATCGCATGACCACTAGGTGATTCGCCAACCATCATCATGCCGTCAATCCATCTGACTGTTGTCTTCATTTGAAAATCTCCTGTAATGCCTGACCGGGGTTTTCGTGACGCATAAACGCCTCCCCAACCAAGAAACTGTAAATATCGTGTTCTCTCATAAAGGCGACATCATCTGAACTTAAAATACCGCTTTCAGTGATGACCA